>NZ_JACNME010000006.1 GCF_014270065.1 Quadrisphaera sp. RL12-1S
CGGCCCGCGCCGCGAGCGCGGTCGGCACGCGGCACGGCCCCCCGCCGGCTCGCGTGCGGCGGCAGGGACTGGTCTGCGCCACCTCGACCACGTGGTCGACGGCCTGCTCGCCCTGCCCGGGCGGTGGGGCACCACGTCCCGCGCGAGCCGCGCCTGCGCGGCGGCGGTGGCGCTGGGCCTGCTCGCGGTGGGCGCCTCGGCGGGGGTCAGCGCCCTGTCCCCGGCACCGGCCGCGACCTCCTCCTCCGCTGACCGGACGGCGGCCGTCGCCGCGCGGGCCGGCTCGGTGCGGGCCTCGTCGTCGTCCTCAACGTCCTCGTCGTCCTCGCAGGCAGCGGCGGCGGTGCCGGCGCCGACCGCCGTCCCGCTGTCAGCGGGCCTGCCCTCCACCGTCCCGGCGCCGACCGCGCTGCGGATCCCCTCCCTCGGCGTCTCCTCGCCCCTGGTGCGCCTAGGCATCCGGCCCGACGGCTCCCTGGAGGTCCCGGCGGACGCGCAGCGGGCGGGGTGGTTCGCGCAGGGCGTCGCCCCGGGGGGCGTCGGGCCGGCGGTCATCGCGGGCCACGTGGACTCCCGCACCGGGCCCGGGGTCTTCGCGCACCTGGCGGGGATCGGGGTGGGCGCGCTGGTGGAGGTGGGCCGCGCTGACGGCAGCACCGCCGAGTTCGTGGTCACCAGCGTCCAGCAGGTGGCCAAGGACGCCTTCCCCACCCAGTCCGTCTACGGCCCGGTGGCCGGTCCGGAGCTGCGCCTCATCACGTGCGGCGGGGCCTTCGACCAGAGCACCGGGCACTACGTGGACAACGTGGTCGTCTACGCCCGGCAGGCGCAGACGACCACGTCGTAGGTCCGGGCGTCAGAGCGAGGGGAACCAGATCCCGATCTCGCGGGCCGCGGACTCCGGCGAGTCCGAGCCGTGCACGAGGTTCTGCTGCACCTTCAGGCCCCAGTCGCGGCCGAGGTCACCGCGGATGGTGCCGGGAGCGGCGGTGGTCGGGTCGGTCGTCCCGGCCAGGGAACGGAACCCCTCGATGCAGCGCTCCCCCTCGACCACCACGGCCACGAGCGGACCGGAGGCCATGAACTCCAGCAGCGGGGCGTAGAACGGCTTGCCCTCGTGCTCGGCGTAGTGGGCGGCCAGCTCGGCCTGCGTCGCCTCGCGCTGCTGCAGGGCCACGATCCGGTACCCCTTCGCCTCGATGCGGGACAGCACGGCCCCGGTGAGGCCGCGGCGCACGCCGTCGGGCTTGACGAGGACGAGGCTGCGCTCGGTGGCGGCGGAGTCGGTGGTCGGCTCAGTGGTCACGGCCCGGACCCTAGCGGCGCACGGGGTCGGGGCCGACCCGACGGCCCCCTGGCGGGTGAGCGCGCGACCCCGGGAGAGCATGGGGACGTGGACGACGACGAGGCGCGCGGCGGCTCCCCCGTGACGGGTGAGGGCTTCGCCGCGCGCCTGCGCCGGGAGACGGCGCAGGCGCACGCGGGCGCGGAGCGCTCGCCGTTCATGGCCGAGCTGCTCGCCGGGGACCTGGCGCCGGAGGCGCTGACGGCGCTGCTGCTGCAGGTGCACCACCTCTACGCCGTGCTCGAGCCCGCCGTCGACGCGATGCGCGGCGACGTCGTCGTCGCCCCGTTCGCCGATGAGCACCTGCGGCGGCTGCCCGCGGTCTCCGAGGACCTGCGGGCCCGGCTCGGCGAGGGGTGGCGCTCCCACCTCGTGCCGCTGCCCGCCACCGAGCGCTACGCGCAGCGGCTCCAGGAGGTGGCGGGGTGGCCCGGCGGGCTGGTGGCCCACCACTACCTGCGCTACCTCGGGGACCTGTCCGGCGGCCAGGTGGTGCGCCGGCTGCTCGCCCGCGCGTACGGGGTGGCCGAGGAGGAGCTGCGCTCGTGGGACTTCCCCGGCGTGCCCTCGCCGAAGCGGTACCGCGACCACTACCGCTCGCTGCTGGACGCGGCCCCGTGGGACGAGGCCGAGCGCGACCGCGTGGTGGCGGAGGCCAGCCGCGGCTACCGGCTCAACGAGGACCTGTTCGCCGACCTCGGCGGCTCGCTGCCCGCCTGGCGCCGCTAGCCCTGTCGCGCCTGGCGCTGCGCCGCGACCTGCTCGGCGAGCTGCGCAGCCCAGCGCCGCCGGTCGCGGTCGATGCGGTGGCCGATGGAGACCAGCCACCACCACAGCGCCGCGAAGCCGAGCGCCACGACGAGGGCCGCGACGCCCGCGTCGACCACCACCAGCGCCAGCCCCGCGCCGACCACCACGAGGAGCAGCTGGACGGCGGTGCCGACCGCCACGCCGCGCGGGCTGCGCGCGGCACCGCTCGCCACGACGCAGACGACGACGAGCGCCAGGCCCACGCCCCAGGTCCACCCGCGGCCGACGCCCTGCCCCGGCAGGAAGGCGGCGGCCACCATGGTCCCGAAGAGGACGGCGAAGGCCTCCAGCAGCAGCGTGGTGGACGCGAGCCGCGCGGTCATCGTGGGCGGCGGCACCGTCAGCTCACCCTGCTGCGCCGGACCCTGGCCCGCGGGGGCGCTCGACGGCTCGGGGCTCTGCGACACGCCTGCCAGCCTACGTCGCCCCTCCCCCACCGCGACGATCACGGAAGTCCGCGCCACCACCGCCGCACACCCCCCGCAGCTCCCGACACCAGGGGTCCGGCGGACGACCTCCGAGTGCGCCGGAGCGCACCCGGTCGGGACAGGGACAGGGGCAGGGGTCGGGGTCAGCGGGCGGTGGGGGCCCGCAGCAGCGTCCGCGCGTCGCCGACGAGCGTGATCGACCCGGTGACGAGCACGCCGGCGCCGAGACCGCCGGGCGCCTCGGACTCCGACCTGTCCACGGCCACCTGGAGGGCCTCGTCGAGCCGCTCGGCCACGTGGACGCGCTCGCCGAGGTCGCCGCCGAAGATGTCCAGGGCGATGTCGGCGAGGTCGTCGACCTCCATGGCGCGCGGCGAGCTGGACCGGGTGATCACCACCTCGTCGAGCACGGGCTCGAGCACCTCGAGCATGCCGAGCGCGTCCTTGCCCTCGAGGACCGCGACCACGCCCACCAGCCGCGTGTACTCGAAGGAGTCCTCCAGGGCCGCCACCAGCGACTGCGCACCGCCGGTGTTGTGGGCGGCGTCGACGAGCACCACCGGCGAGCGGCGCACCACCTCCAGGCGCCCCGGCGTGGTGACGTCGGCGTAGGCGGCGCGCACGACGTCGGGCTCGAGGCCCTCCCCGCCGAGGAACGCCTCCACGGCGGCCAGCGCCACGGCCGCGTTGTGCCCCTGGTGCTCCCCGAACGCCGTGAGCAGCACGTCGGAGTACGTCGTCCCGCCGATGCCCTGCAGCTCCAGCACCTGCCCGCCGACGGCGACCACGCGCGAGGTGACCCCGAACTCCAGGCCCTCGCGGGCCACCGTGGCGCCCACCTCGACGGCGCGGCGCAGCAGCACCTGCGCGGCCTCGACGGGCTGCTGGGCGAGCACCACGGCGCAGCCTTCGGTGAAGATGCCGGACTTCGTCTCGGCGATCTCCTCGACGGTGTCGCCCAGCAGCTCGGTGTGGTCCAGGGAGATCGGCGTGACCACGGCGACGGTGGCGTCGGCGACGTTGGTGGCGTCCCACGTGCCACCGACCCCGACCTCGACCACGGCGACGTCCACCGGCGCGTCGGCGAACGCCGCGAAGGCCAGTACGGCGAGCGCCTCGAAGTACGTCAGCGGCACCTGCCCGTCCTGGCGCAGGCGACCGTCGACGATGGCGAGGTAGGGCGCGACGTCCTCGTGGACCGCCACGAACGCCTCGTCGGAGATCGGCTCGCCGTCGATGCTGATGCGCTCGGTCACGCTGGACAGGTGCGGGCTGGTGAAGCGCCCGGTGCGCAGGTTCATCTCGCGCAGCAGCCGCTCGGCGAACCGCGAGGTCGACGTCTTGCCGTTGGTGCCCGTCAGGTGGATGACCGGGTAGGCGCGCTGCGGGTCCCCCAGCAGCTCCAGCACCTGCCGGACCGGCTCCAGGCGCGGCTGGACCGCGCTCTCCGGGGTGCGCGCGAGCAGCTCGGCGTGCACGGCGCGCAGCCGCGCGGCCGCCTCGCGGCGCTCCTCGGCCTGCTGCGCCGCCCGCTCCGGCGAGCCGCCCTCGACGCGGCTCATCGCGCGCTCGCAGCGGCAGCGGCCTTGGTGACCTCGACGAGCACGTCGTCCGAGCCGGGCCTCACCTCGACGCTCGTGGCGAGCACCTCCTCGGCGATGCGGCCGGCGTGGGCGCGGGCCCACGCCTCCCGCTCGTCCGGCACGTCGAGCACCAGCGCGATCCTGTCGGAGACGTGCAGGCCGGCGGTCTTGCGGGCGTCCTGGACGAGCCTGACGACGTCGTTGGCCCAGCCCTCGGCCGCCAGCGCGTCGTCCACGGCGGTCTCCAGGACGACGAAGCCGCCGCCCGGCAGCGTGGCGGTGGCGCGCTCCGACGCTCCCTCGGTGTCCTGGGCGACGACCGTGCTCAGCTCGTACTCCCCGGGGAGCAGCTCGATCCCGCCGGCGACCACGCTCTCGGTCCCGTCGGGTGCCGTGCGGACCTCGAAGGCGCCGCTGCGGGAGGCCTGGATGGCCTGCTGCACCTGCTTGCCGATGCGCGGGCCGGCGGCCCGGGCGTTGACGGTGAGCTTCTGCGTCACGCCGAACCTCTCGGCGGCGGAGTCCTCCGCGTCGAGCAGGACGACGTCCTTGACGTTGACCTCGTCCGCGACGAGCGAGACCAGCTGCGCCAGCGCCCCCTCGGAGCCACCGCCGGGGACGGCGACCGTGAGGCGCGGCAGCGGCTGCCGCACGCGCAGACCGCCGGCCTTGCGCAGGCCCAGGGCCGCCGAGCACGCGGCGCGCACGGCGTCCATGGCCTCCACGAGGTCCGGGTCGCCCGGGAGGTCCTCCACGGAGGGGTAGTCGGCCAGGTGCACGCTGCGTCCGCCGGTCAGGCCGCGCCACACCTCCTCCGCGGTGAGCGGCAGCAGCGGCGCCACCACGCGGGTGAGCACCTCCAGCACCGTGTGGAGGGTGTCGACGGCGTCGACGGCGTCCGGGCCGTTGCCCCAGAACCGCTCCCGCGAGCGCCGCACGTACCAGTTGGTGAGCAGGTCGAGGAAGACGCGGACGCTCTCGCAGGCCCCGGCGACGTCGAGGGCGTCGAGCTGGCCGCGCACCTGGCCGACCAGGTCGCGCAGGCTGGCGAGGACGTACCTGTCGAGCTCGTGGGGCGAGTCGGTGCGCCAGCGGCCGACGATCCCTGCGCCGTCGTCGTCCTGAGCGCCGTCGGGACGCAAGGCGCCGGCGTAGAGGGCGAGGAAGTACCAGGTGCTCCACAGCGGCAGCAGCACCTGGCGCACGCCGTCGCGGATGCCGGCCTCGGTGGTGACGAGGTTGCCGCCGCGCAGGATGGGGCTGGACATGAGGAACCAGCGCATGGCGTCGGCGCCGTCGCGGGCGAAGACCTCCGAGACGTCCGGGTAGTTGCGCAGGCTCTTGGACATCTTGCGGCCGTCGTCGCCGAGCACGATGCCGTGCACGAGCGCGGTGCGGAACGCCGGACGGTCGAACAGCGCGGTGGCCAGCACGTGCAGCGTGTAGAACCAGCCGCGCGTCTGGCCGACGTACTCGACGATGAAGTCGCCCGGGTAGTGGTCCTCGAACCACTCGGCGTTCTCGAACGGGTAGTGGACCTGGGCGAACGGCATCGAGCCGGACTCGAACCAGCAGTCGAGCACCTCGGGCACGCGGCGCATGGTCGAGCGCTCCCCCTCAGGACGGGGGTCGTCGGGGTTCGGGCGGGTCAGCTCGTCGACGAACGGCCGATGGAGGTCGGTGACCTGCACGCCGAAGTCGCGCTCGAGCTCGGCCAGGGAGCCGTAGACGTCGACCCGCGGGTAGGTGGGGTCGTCGCTGGTCCACACCGGGATCGGGCTGCCCCAGAAGCGGTTGCGGCTGATGGACCAGTCGCGGGCGCCCTCGAGCCACTTGCCGAAGGAGCCGTCCTTGACGTGGCCGGGCACCCAGTCGATCTGCTGGTTGAGCTCGACCATGCGGTCGCGGAACTGGGAGACGGCCACGAACCAGCTGCTCACGGCGCGGTAGATGAGCGCGTTGCCGCAGCGCCAGCAGTGCGGGTACGGGTGGTCGTAGGTCTCCTGGCGGACGAGCACCGTGCCGTCGGTGACCGGGCTGCTGGCGGCCTCGTCCCCTCCGCGGGTGGCGGCCTTGAGGTCCTTGATGATCACCGTGTTGGCGTCGAAGACGTGCTGGCCCTCGTAGTCGGAGACGCGGGCGTCGAACCTCCCCTGCCCGTCCACGGGCACGACCGCCTCGATGCCGGCGGCGTCGGTGACGAGCTTGTCGTCCTCGCCGAAGGCGGGAGCGATGTGCACCACGCCGGTGCCGTCGTCGGTGGTGACGTAGTCGGCCAGGAGCACCTGGTGGGCGTTCTCCCGGCCGGTGAAGTAGGAGAAGGCCGGGGTGTAGGTGGTGCCGAGCAGCTCGCGGCCGACCTTGGTGGCGAGCACCACCGGCGACTCGCCCAGCTCGCGGGCGTAGGCGCCGACGCGCGCCGCGGCCATCACGAGGCGCTGCCCCGCGAAGGCGCCCTCGGAGGGCTCCACGAGGGCGTACTCGACGTCCGGGCCGACGGCCATGGCGAGGTTGGAGGGCAGCGTCCACGGCGTCGTCGTCCAGACGAGCGCCTTCGCGCCGGCCCACTCGCCGCTGGTCAGCGTCATGCCGACGGTGACGGCCGGGTCCTGCCGCTGGCGGTAGACGTCGTCCATGCGGGTCTCGGTGTTGGACAGCGGCGTCTCGCAGCGCCAGCAGTACGCCAGCACGCGGAAGCCCTCGTAGACCAGGCCCTTGTCCCACAGGGTCTTGAACGCCCACATCACCGACTCCATGTAGTCGGTGTCGAGGGTCTTGTAGTCGTGGTCGAAGTCGACCCAGCGGGCCTGGCGGGTGACGTAGTCGCGCCACTCGTCGGTGTACTTCAGCACCGAGGTGCGGCACGCGTCGTTGAACGCCGCGACGCCCAGCTCCTCGATCTGGCTCTTGTGCGTGATGCCCAGCTGGCGCTCGGCCTCGACCTCGGCGGGCAGGCCGTGGCAGTCCCACCCGAAGCGCCGCTCGACGCGCTTGCCGAGCATCGTCTGGTAGCGGGGCACGACGTCCTTGACGTACCCGGTGAGCAGGTGGCCGTAGTGGGGCAGGCCGTTGGCGAAGGGCGGTCCGTCGTAGAAGACGTACTCGTTGCTCCCCTTCTCGCCGGCCTCGCGGGCGCCGACCGAGGCCTCGAAGGTGTCGTCGGCCTTCCAGTGCGCCAGCACCGCGGCCTCGAGGTCGGGGAAGCTCGGGGAGGCCGGCACGCCGGTGCCGTCGCCCAGGGCCGAGGCCAGGGGGTAGGACTTCTTCTGCTCGCCGAGCTCGGTCACGTCACACCTTCCGCGATCCACCAGATCAGGTCGGTGCGAGGACGACGCCCGCCGTGCTGGCCGGGCCCCGCGGTACCACCCCGCTTGCCGCCACCGCCCTCCCCGGACCCGCCGGGGACGACGACGACGACCGCTCGTCGCGCAGCGCTGACGGGCTGCTCCCGTCCGGTTCTACTGGGGGTCCGCGCCTGCCGGTGCGGGCCCTGTTCTTCCGGAGGCTCACCGGTGATGGCCGGGTCGGTGCCTGTGCTGGCGATCCTACGCCGCCGTCCCCCCTGACCGCCTCCCCCTTCCCGACGGTCGAGGACCCCCGCGCCGCACCAGCACGACCCCGCAGCGGCTCGGGCCTCCGGCCACCTCGCCGCGCTGGCACGGCCGTGGTCGTCGGGGCGGTGGCGGGTGGGGGTGCGAGAACAGCCCGGGGCGGTGAGGGTGGCGGGCGTGACCGAGACCAGCGCTGAGAACAGCGCCACCAGCACCGCCCGACCCGCCGTCGCCCTGCTGGGCACGGGGATCATGGGCACCGGCATGGCGCGCAACATCGCCGCCGCCGGCCTGCCGCTGACCGTCTGGAACCGCACGCGCGAACGGGCCGAGCCGCTGGCCGACGTCGCCACCGTGGCGGGCTCCCCCGCCGACGCCGTCCGCGGCGCCGACGTGGTGGTGGTGATGCTCATGGACGCCGACGCCGTCCTCGACGTCCTGGCGCAGGCGGAGCCGGGGCTGCGCGACGGCGTCGTCGTCGTCCAGACCAGCACCATCGGGCCGGACGGCACCCGGCGGGTCGCGGACTGGGCGGGCCAGCGCGGCGTGCAGCTGCTCGACGCGCCGGTGCTCGGGACGAAGGGCCCGGCCGAGCAGGGGAAGCTCGTGGTGCTGGCGTCCGGACCGGCGGCGGCCCGCGAGGCGGCCCGCCCGGTGCTCGAGGCGGTGGGGGCGCGCGCGGTCGAGCAGGACGAGGTCGGGTCGGGCAGCGCGCTGAAGCTGGCGTGCAACAACCTCGTCGCGACGCTCGTGGAGTCCGTGGCGGAGTCGCTGGTGCTGGCCCGCGCCCTCGGCGTCGACCCGCACCTGGTGCTGGAGGCCGTGCGCGGCGGCGCGATGGACTCCCCGTACGTGCAGCTCAAGGGCACGGCCATGCTCGAGGACGCGCTCGACGACGCGGCGTTCCCACTGGCGGGGGCCGCCAAGGACACCCGGCTCATCGTCGAGGCCGCCCGTGCCGCCGGTGTGGAGCTGGCGGTGGCCGAGGCGGTGCAGCGGCGCTTCGCCGCGGCGGTGGAGGCCGGTCAGGGCAGCGCCGACCTCGCCGCCACCTTCCGCGCGCCCCGCTGACGGGCCGCAGCCGCCCCTCCCGGTCCGGGGAGGGGCGGCTGCCGGCCGTGCGTCAGGCGGCGCCGACCGAGCGGTGCCCGGCGCCCGCTCCGCGCCCGTCGAGGGCGTCGAGGGCGGCGAGCTCGGCGCGGACGAGGTCGGCCAGGGGGCCGACGTGGGGCTCCTGCAGCACCCCGGTGTGGTCGCCGCCGGTGCGGTGCATCGACCAGGGGCCGCTGAGGTGGTCCGCCCAGCGGGAGCGGGCCTCGGCGTCGGGGTCGTCGGCGGCCACCAGCACCAGGGCGCGGCCGTCCCACGGCTGCGTCCGGTAGCGGCGCTGCAGCAGCTTGCCCTGCAGGTGGAACCTGTCGTAGTGCCCGAGCCCGTGGCTCTGGACCACGCCGGTGAGCAGGATCGAGGCCAGCACCTTGGCGCGCCGCAGCAGCGGCCCGTCCAGCGCCGGCGGCGCGAGGTCGGGGTCGGGCGGGAAGGAGTCGATGACCACCAGCGACTCGACCTGCTCCCCCGCCTCGCGCAGCTGCTGGGCGAGGTCGAGCGCCACCAGGGCGCCCAGGGAGTGGCCGGCCAGGCGGTAGGGGCCGTGCGGCTGCACCTGGCGCAGCTGCGCCAGGTGGTGGCGGGCCCGGCTGCGGACCGACCACTCCGGGCGTCCACCGCCCTCCAGGCCGCGCGCCTGCAGGGCGACCACCGGCTGGTCCTGGCCGAGGCGCTCGGCGAGGCGCCGGAACGCCAGCGCCACGCCACCGGCCCCGGCCACTACGAACAGCGGGCGGCGCGAGCCGGACCCGTTGAACGTCACCACCGCCGCGTCCCGGCCGGCGCGGCGGCGCCGGCGCAGCGCCTCGGCGAGCTCGGCGACCGTCGGGTTCTCGGCGATGAGGCCGGTGGTGAGCACGTCGGAGGGCACGTCCAGCGAGGACGCCATCGAGGCCAGGAGCGCCTCGGCGGCCAGGGAGTCACCGCCCAGCTCGAAGAAGTCGTCGTGGGCGCCCACGCCGTCGAGGTCGAGGGCGCGCGCCACGAAGGCGGCCACCACCCGCTCCCAGTCCGTGCGCGGCGCGACCCCCCCCACCACCACGGCAGGCGGCGTGGGCAGCGCGGACCTGTCGAGCTTGCCGCGCTCGGTGCGCGGCAGCGCCTCCAGGAGCACCACCTGCTCGGGGACCATGAACGCCGGCAGCGCGGACCGCACGGCGCGCCGCAGCTGCGGCACCTGCACCGCCGGCCCCTCGGGGACCACGTAGGCCACGAGGCGGGCGCGGCCGCCCTCGTCGTCGTCGGTGGGGACGACGCCCACCACCACGGCCTCGCGCACCTCCGGCAGCGCGTGCAGCACGGCGTCGACCTCACCCGGCTCGACGAGGTGGCCGCGGATCTTCACGCTGTGGTCGACCCGCCCCAGCAGCCGCACCACGCCGTCGGCGCCGATGCTGGCGGTGTCGCTGGTGAGGTAGCTGGTGGAGCCGTCGGGGCCGGCCGTGAAGACGGCGGCCGTGGCCTCGGGGGCCCTCCAGTAGCCGTCGGTCAACCAGCGCGAGGTCACCACGAGACGCCCCGTGCCGGTGGCGTGGCGCTGGCCGTCCTCGCCCACCACCTGCAGCGACACCCCGTCGACGGGGCGGCCCACGGGCACCGCGCCGGTGGGCCCGGCCTCGCCGGGGGCGATGACGTGCTCGGCGATGAGCCAGGTCTCGGAGGAGCCGTAGCGGTTGTGCACGGTGCACCCCGGCCCCAGCGCGGTGCGCAGGCGGTCCATCTCGGCGGCGTGGATGGTCTCGCCGGCGGTGGTCACCGCGGTGAGGCGCCCGAGCTGCTCGCCGGGGGCGAGGGCGGCCACCGCGCCGCGCAGGATGGCGGGGCTGGCGGCCAGCACGGTCGCGCCGGTCTCGAGCAGCCAGGCGGGCAGCTCCGAGACGGGGCGGGTGCGGGGGTCGAAGAGGACCTGGGCCGACCCGGTCGCCAGGCCCGCCAGCAGCAGGCCGATGCCGGCGCTGAACGCCATCGGCAGGAGGTTCGCGATGACCGCGCCGGGCCCGTAGCAGCCGCGGCCGTTGGTGGTGGCGTCGTGCAGGACCGACTCCGAGTGCGCCACCACGCCCTTCGGGCGCCCGGTGGACCCGGAGGTGTAGACGATGACGGCCGGTGCGCGGCTGTCGAGCTGGTCCTCGGGCACCGGCCAGGCGCAGCCGGCCGCGGCGCCCCCGGCGTCGTCGTCGGCCAGGGCGACCAGCGCGCGGTCGGTGCGGACCACCCGCGGGGCCAGCTCGGCGGCGTCCGCGGCGCGGGAGCCGTCGGTGACCACGGTGGTGGTGCCGGACTGCTCGACGTAGTGGCGCAGCCGCGCCACCGGGGTGGTGGGGTCCAGGACGACGACGGGCGCGCCCGTGCCGAGCACCGCCAGCACCGCGACGGCGGCGGGCGCCCCGTGGCCCAGCAGCACCGCGACCGGCTCGCCGGACGGCGCCGCGGCGGCGATCCTGGACGACAGCGCGGCGGCGCGGCGCTCCAGCTCGGCGTAGTCGAGGCGCACCGCCCCGTCGTCCACCGCCAGCGCGTCCGGCAGGGCGGCCGCCACGTGGCGGACCCGGCTGACGACGTGCTGGGACACCCCTTGCGCCGTCAGGGCGACGAACTCCCCGTCGCTCACCCCATCAGCCTCCGACCTGCTCATCTGCGTCCCCCTCGATCAGCGACCAACCCTACGGTCCCCAGCAGAAGCCGCCAGGTCTCGTCGACCGCTCGGAGTACGCCTGTGATCCAGACCCAGCCGTCCGCACCAGTCCGCATACCGCCGTTGCACCTGTCGGCGCTGACGCTCAAGACCACGGGGTTCGCCCAGCGCGTGCGTGCCGCGGCCTCGGCCGGGTACGCCGGCATCGGTCTGGGCGCCGCCGACTACCTCAGCGCGCGCCGCAGCGGCATCGCGGAGGACGACATCCGCGGCTACCTGACCCGTGCGGGTCTGGAGGTGGTGGAGCTGGAGTTCCTGCGCGACTGGTGGACCGAGGCCGACGTGCGGGGCACGCGCCTGGAGGAGGACATCCTCCTGCACCTGGCCGACCTCACCGGGGCCCAGCAGATCAACGTCGGCCTCTTCGACGTGGTCCCCGACGACGTGGTGCGCCGCGGCTTCGAGCGGCTCTGCACCCGCGCGGCCCGCCACGGGCTGCGGATCGGCGTGGAGTTCATGCCCTACGCCGAGCTCCGCACCCTGGCCGCGGCGCGAGCGCTGGTCGAGGACGTCGGCGCCCCGAACTCCGGGCTGATCCTCGACGCCTGGCACTGGCACCGCTCCGGCGGCTCGCTGGAGGAGGTCGCGGCCGTGGCCGAGGACGGCCTCGTGGTCTCGGTGCAGCTGTGCGACGCGCTGCCCGAGCCGCTGGCGGACCTGCGCGAGGAGGGCCGCCACCACCGCCAGCTCCCCGGGACCGGCGCGGTGGACCTGCAGGCCTGGCTCGAAGCGCTCGCCCCGGCGCTGGAGGGCTCCTCCGCCCGGCCCGCGGCCACCGTGGCCACCGAGGTGCTGTCCGACGCGGTGGTCGCCGACGGCGCGGGCGAGGCCTGCCGGCTGACCTTCGACGCCGGACGGCGCGTGCTCGAGGCCTTCGCCGACCGGCGGGACGCGCTGGACCGGTGACGGCGCCGCGCCGTCGTCACCGCTGCTCGCGCACCACCTTGTGCTGCGCGGCCTGCGCCAGCGGGCGCACCACGAGCAGGTCCACGTTGACGTGGCGGGGCCGCGTGAGCATCCACGCCACGCAGTCGGCGACGTCCTCGGCCACCAGCGGCTCCCGCACGCCCGCGTAGACGGCCTCGGCCCTCGCGCGGTCACCGCCGGTGCGGTTGAGGGCGAACTCGTCGGTCTTCACCATCCCCGGCGCCACCTCGAGCACGCGGACGGGGTCACCGGCCAGCTCCAGGCGCAGCGTCTCGGCCATGACGGACTCGGCGTGCTTGGCCGCCGTGTACCCGCCGCCGCCCTCGTAGGCGATGCGCGCGGCGGTGGAGCTCATCACCAGCACGTCGCCGCCGCGGCCCGCGCGCAGCGCCGGCAGCAGGGCCTGGGTGGTGCGCAGGGTGGCGAGCACGTTGACGTCGAACATGCGCTGCCAGTCCTCGACCTTCCCGTGCTCCACGGTCTCGGTGCCGAAGGCGCCCCCGGCGTTGTTGACCAGCGCCGTGAGGTCCCCGTCGAAGCGCTCCGCCACGGCGGCGCGCAGCGCGTCGACGTCGCTGGGGTCGGTGAGGTCGGCGGTGAGGGTCTCGCAGCCGGTCTCGCCGGCGAGGGCGGTCAGGCGGTCGGTGCGGCGGGCGACGGCGAGCACGCGGTAGCCCTCGGCGCGCAGGCGGCGCACGGTGGCCGCTCCGATGCCCGAGCTGGCTCCCGTCACGACGGCGGTGGGGCTCTGGGGGTCGCGGGTGCGGGCGGCGTCGGAGCTCATGCGCCGATCCCACCACGACCGAGCCGATCACCACCCGCCCGGTGCGGAGGGGGGCTGGTCCGCTGGTGCGCCGGGCGGGCCGACCCGGCTGGTCTGGGAGGATGGCGGCGTGTCCGTGACCGACCGCCCCACCTCCCCGACCGGCAGCCCGACCGGCGTCCCCGACCGCCCGGCCCTGGAGGGCCTGGAGCAGGCGTGGGACGCCGCGTGGACCGAGCGCGGCACCTACGCCTTCCCCCGCGCCGAGGCCCTGGCCGCGCCTGCCGGCGTCTTCGCCGTCGACACCCCGCCGCCGACCGTGTCCGGCTCGCTGCACGTGGGGCACGTCTTCAGCTACACGCACACCGACGTCGTCGCCAGGTTCCAGCGGATGCGCGGGCGCACGGTCTTCTACCCGATGGGGTGGGACGACAACGGCCTGCCCACCGAGCGCCGGGTCCAGAACTACTACGGCGTGCGCTGCGACCCGTCGCTGCCCTACGAGGGCGAGGGGTTCACCCCGCCGCACTCCGGTGACGCGGGCTCGGTCAAGGCCGCCGACCAGGTGCCGGTCTCGCGGCGCACCTTCGTGGCGCTGTGCGAGCAGCTGACCGCCGAGGACGAGAAGGAGTTCGAGGCGCTGTGGCGCCGCCTGGGCCTGTCGGTCGACTGGTCGCTGACGTACTCCACCATCGGCGGGCCGGCCCGCGCGGCGTCGCAGCGCATGTTCCTGCGCGACCTCACCCGCGGCGCCGCCTACCAGGCGCAGGCCCCGGGCCTGTGGGACGTGACGTTCCAGACCGCCGTCGCCCAGGCCGAGCTGGAGGCCCGCGACTACCCGGGCGCCTACCACGAGGTCGCCTTCACGAAGGCCGACGGCAGCGGCGAGGTGGTCATCGAGACCACCCGCCCGGAGCTGCTGCCCGCGTGCGTGGCGCTCATCGCCCACCCCGACGACGAGCGCTACCAGGCGCTGTTCGGCACCACCGTGGTCTCCCCCGTCTTCGGGGTCGAGCTGCCGGTGCTCGCGCACCCGGCCGCCGAGCCCGACAAGGGCGCGGGCATCGCGATGTGCTGCACCTTCGGCGACCTCACCGACGTCACGTGGTGGCGCGACCTCGACCTGCCGACCCGCCCCGTCGTCGCCCGCGACGGCCGGCTGGTGCGCGAGGTGCCGTCGTGGCTGTCCGGTGGTGGTGCTGCGGCGTACGGCGAGCTCGCCGGCAAGACCACGCACTCCGCGCGCATCGCCGTCGTCGACGCCCTCAAGGCCTCCGGCGCACTGAAGGCGGACCCGAAGCCCACCCAGCGCAAGGCCAACTTCTTCGAGAAGGGCGACAAGCCCCTCGAGATCGTCACCTCGCGCCAGTGGTACCTGCGCAACGGGGGCCGCTCCGCGGCCGGGTACGAGTCCCTGCGCGACGAGCTGCTGGCCCGCGGCAAGGAGCTCGGCTTCCACCCCGACTTCATGCGCGTGCGCTACGAGAACTGGGTCGGCGGGCTCACCGGTGACTGGCTGGTCTCCCGCCAGCGGTTCTTCGGCGTGCCGATCCCGGTCTGGTACCGCGTCGGGGAGTCCGGTGAGGTGTCCTACGAGGACGTGCTGGTGCCGTCCGAGGACTCGCTCCCGGTGGACCCCTCCAGCGACGTGCCGCCGGGCTTCGAGGAGTCGCAGCGCGGGGTGGCCGGCGGCTTCGTCGGTGAGACCGACGTCTTCGACACCTGGGCCACCTCGTCGCTGACCCCGCAGATCGCCGGCGGGTGGGAGCGCGACCCGGAGCTGTTCTCCGCGGTCTTCCCCTTCGACCTGCGCCCCCAGGGCCAGGACATCATCCGCACCTGGCTGTTCTCCACCGTGGTGCGCGCCCACCACGAGCACGGGTCGCTGCCCTGGTCGGACGCCGCCATCAGCGGCTGGATCCTCGACCCGGACCGCAAGAAGATGAGCAAGTCCAAGGGCAACGTCGTCACGCCGCTGGGCCTGCTGGAGGAGCACGGCGCCGACGGCGTCCGCTACTGGGCGGCCTCGGCGCGCCTGGGCACCGACGCCGCCTTCGAGGTCGGGCAGATGAAGATCGGGCGCCGCCTGGCGCTCAAGCTGCTCAACGTCTCCAAGTTCGCCCTGTCCATGGGCGCCACCGACCCGACCGCGCCGGTCACGGAGGCGATCGACAGGTCGGTGCTGGCCGGGCTGGCCTCCGTGGTGAGGACGGCGACGGACGCGCTCGAGCGCTACGAGCACACCGCGGCGCTCCAGGCGGCCGAGGCGTTCTTCTGGGCGTTCTGCGACGACTACGTCGAGCTGGTCAAGGACCGCGCCTACGGCGCCCAGGGCGAGGAGGCCGCCGCCTCCGCGCGGGCGACCCTGGCCCGGTCCCTCGACACGATGCTGCGCCTGTTCGCGCCGTTCCTGCCCTTCGCCACCGAGGAGGTCTGGAGCTGGTGGCGCGCCGACGAGGAGGGCTCGGTGCACACCGCGCCCTGGCCGAGCGCGGAGCCGCTGTCCGAGGCTGCCGACGGCGCCGACCCGGTGCTGCTCGCCACGGTCGGCCGGGCGCTCGCCGGTGTGCGGAAGGCCAAGAGCGAGGCGAAGGCCTCCATGCGCACCGAGGTCGTCACCGCCACGGTGACGGCGCCGGCCGCGCTGGTGCCGCTGCTCGAGGCCGGCTCCGCCGACCTCGCCGCGGCGGGTCGCGTGCGCGACCTGCGCATCACCGCCGGCAGCGCGGACGAGGTCGCGGTGACCGACGTCGAGCTGGCGCCCCCCGCCCCCACCGCCTGACGGACGGTCCACGCGCCGCCCGACCGCGCTCGTCAGGAGCACCGACCGACGAGGCCCCGCCCGACTCCCTCGGGCGGGGCCTCGCTCGGTCCCCCCTCCCCCTCCGCGACGATCAAGGAAGTTGCACCCAGTCCGACCGCCCCCGCGGCCCCACAGCCCCACGCGCCCCCTTCCCTGACGATCAAGGAAGTCGTCCACAGCCGCCACTGCGCCTGTGCACGACGCCAGCGGCGATCACGCCCGAGTCGTGACAGTGGGTGCATGATCGATCCGTTGCTGCCCGACGAGCCTCTCCCGCCCTTCCAACGCTCAGACCTGCACAGGCTCGGCCTCTCGCAACGACAGCTGGAGGCTGCGCTGGCTGTCGGCGCCGTCGTGCAACCCATGACCGGCGTCTACCTCGACGCCCGCACCGCGCACCACGGCACCACCCGCGCCAGGGCGGTCGCCCTCGCCGTCGGGGAGGACGCCGTCATCACCCGGTCCCTCGCCGCCTGGCTGCACGGCTTCGACCCTCGCGCACCCCACGAGCGCGAGCAGCCGCTGCCCCTCGAGTGCCTGGTCCTGCCTGGACGGCGCGCACCCGACCGGCGGGGTCTCGCCACCCACGTCGACAGGCTCCCCGATGACGACGTCGTGCTGCTCCACGGCATCCCCGTGACCACCATCGAGCGGACGGTGCTGGACACGTCCCGGTTCCTCAGGCCCCACATGGGTCTCGCGGTGGCCGACGCCGTGGCGCACGCCGGTCTCATCAACCCGGCGGAGCTGCTGCCCCGCTACGACGAGTGGCCGCCCCGCCAGCGCTGGATGGCGCGCGGCAAGAGGTGCCTGGACCTCTGCGAGCCGGACACCGAGTCGTACGGAGAGTCGTGGACCCGGCTGCGCATCGTCGATGCCGGCTTCCCCCGCCCCCGCCCGCAGATCTGGGTGCCAGAGCAGCGCCAGGGCGCCTACCGGCTCGACATGGGCTGGGAAGAGGTCCGCACGGCGATCGAGTACGACGGCGAGGAGGACCACAGCGAGCAGGAGGACCGCGACCACGACGACGACCGCCGACAGGACCTGCACGACCGCTACGGGTGGACGGTGTGGCCAGTCCGCAAGGGCGACGTGCTGGGGTACGACATGGCGGTCGAGCGGGCGGTCGGCGAGCTCCTGAGCAGGGAACCGACGATCAGGAAGCGGCTCTGGTGAACCCCTCCACCTCGATCAGCACGGAGGGCGACGGCCGCCGGTGGCGACTTCCTTGATCGTCACGGACGGGGGGGTCCCGGCTACGACGCGGCGGACGTCGTGGGGGTGGGTCAGGCGGACTTGTCGCGGCGCTCGCGCTTGCGGGCCTCGGAGGCCTTGTCCTTGGGCACCAGGGTCGGGTTGACGTTCGTCAGCACGACGTCGCGGTCCACCACCACGCGCGCGACGTCGTCGCGGCTGGGGAGGTCGAACATCACCGGGAGGAGGACCTCCTCCATGATCGCGCGCAGGCCGCGGGCGCCGGTGCCGCGCAGGATGGCCTGCTCGGCGACGGCGACGAGCGCCTCGTCGGAGAACTCCAGCTCCACGCCGTCGATCTCGAACATGCGCTGGTACTGCTTCACCAGGGCGTTGCGCGGCTCGGTGAGGATCCGGACCAGCGCCTCGGCGTCGAGCTCTCGCACCGTGGTGATGACCGGAAGGCGGCCGATGAACTCCGGGATGAGCCCGAACTTCAGCAGGTCCTCGGGCATGACCTTGCCGAACATGCTGGGCAGGTCGGACGCCGCGTGCAGCGGGGCGCCGAAGCCGATGCCCTTCTTGCCCATGCGGCCCTGGATCATCTCCTCCAGGCCTGCGAAGGCGCCGCCCACGATGAACAGCACGTTCGTCGTGTCGATCTGGATGAACTCCTGGTGCGGGTGCTTGCGGCCGCCCTGCGGCGGCACCGACGCCGTCGTCCCCTCGAGGATCTTCAGCAGCGCCTGCTGCACGCCCTCGCCGGAGACGTCGCGGGTGATCGACGGGTTCTCGCTCTTGCGGGCGATCTTGTCGACCTCGTCGATGTAGATGATGCCCGTCTCGGCCTTCTTGACGTCGTAGTCAGCGGCCTGGATGAGCTTGAGGAGGATGTTCTCGACGTCCTCACCGACGTAGCCCGCCTCGGTGAGGGCCGTGGCGTCGGCGATGGCGAACGGGACGTTCAGCATCTTGGCGAGGGTCTGCGCCAGGTACGTCTTGCCGCAGCCGGTGGGGCCGATGAGCAGGATGTTCGACTTGGCGATGTCGACGGGCTCCTCGACCTTCTTGGCCGGGTCGGACGCCTGGATGCGCTTGTAGTGGTTGTAGACGGCCACGCTCAGCGCCCGCTTGGCGTCGTCCTGGCCGATGATGTACTGCTCGAGGAAGCTGAAGATCTCGCGCGGCTTGGGCAGCTCGACCAGGCCCAGCTCGCTGGCCTCGGCGAGCTCCTCCTCGATGATCTCGTTGCAGAGGTCGATGCACTCGTCGCAGATGTAGACCCCGGGGCCCGCGATGAGCTTCTTGACCTGCTTCTGGCTCTTCCCGCAGAACGAGCACTTGAGCAGGTCCGCACCATCGCCGATCCGTGCCACGTGGGGGGCCTCCTCGAGTAGTCCCGCGCGCCTGCGCGGATGGGTCCATGGAACACCACTGACGACGCTGTGTCAGCGGGACGAGCGGAGTTGCGGGCGGTGCCCGGCGGTGTGTCCGCCGGGCACCGCCCGCAGGCTCACGCGGAGGCCAGCGCGGAGGCCTTGCGGCTCTCGAGCACCTGGTCGACGAGGCCGTAGTCCTTGGCCTGGTCAGCGGTGAGGATCTTGTCGCGCTCGATGTCGACCTTGACCTGCTCGGTGGAGCGGCCGGTGTGCTTGGCCAGCGTGGTCTCCAGCCAGGAGCGCATGCGCAGCACCTCGGCGGCCTGGATCTCGATGTCGGAGGCCTGGCCGTAGTCACCGCCCGGGCTCGCCGGCTGGTGGATGAGGACGCGGGCGTTCGGCAGCGCGAGGCGCTTGCCGGGGCTGCCCGCGGCCAGCAGGACGGCCGCCGCGGAGGCCGCCTGCCCGAGGCAGACGGTCTGGATGTCGGGCCGGATGTACTGCATCGTGTCGTAGATCGCGGTCAGCGCGGTCATCGAGCCACCGGGGCTGTTGATGTACAGCGTGATGTCGCGGTCCGGGTCCTGCGCCTCGAGGACGAGGAGCTGGGCCATGACGTCGTCGGCCGACGCGTCGTCGACCTGGACGCCCAGGAAGATCACGCGGTCCTCGAAGAGGCGCGTGTAGGGGTCCTGGCGCTTGAAGCCGTACGCCGTGCGCTCCTCGAACTGCGGGAGGACGTAGCGGGACGACGGCGCGCCGTGCGGGAAGGTGGGGTTGCTCATCTCGGGGCTCCTGACTCTGCTCGCGTGCTCAGGCCGCGGCCGCACCGGTGCCGCCGCCCTCGGGGACGTCGGCGGCGCTGGTGATGACGTGGTCGATGAAGCCGTACTCCTTGGCCTGCGCCGCGGTGAACCAGCGGTCGCGGTCGTTGTCCTTGTTGATCTGCTCGATCGTCTGGCCGGTCTGGTCAGCGGTGAGCTGGGACAGCGTGCGCTTCATGTCGAGGATCAGCTCGGCCTGGATGGCGATGTCGCTGGCCGTGCCGCCGATGCCGCCCGAGGGCTGGTGCATCATGATCCGCGCGTGGGGGGTGGCGTAGCGCTTGCCCTTGGCGCCGCTGGCCAGCAGGAACTGGCCCATCGACGCGGCCAGGCCCATCGCCACCGTCGCGACGTCGGGCTTGACGTACTGCATGGTGTCGTAGATGGCCATGCCCGCGGTCACCGAGCCGCCGGGGCTGTTGATGTACAGCCAGATGTCGCGGTCGGGGTCCTCCGCGGCGAGCAGCATCAGCTGGGCGCAGATGGCGTTGGCGTTGTCATCGCGGACGTCGGAGCCCAGCCAGATGATCCGCTCGCGCAGGAGGCGCTGGTAGATGTGCTCGTCGAGCCCCATGGGGGACGAGGGCTGGCTGCGGGCCGTCACGTCGGCAGCCTCGTGACCGCGCGGCCGGGAATCGCTCACGGGAGTCGCTCTCCATCCGTCTGGGCCGGGTTCGCTTGCCGGCCACCGTCGTGGTCGCCCCCGGTGACGGGTCGGCGACGCTGTCGACCCTAGCGCCGGGCGCGGGCGGGGCAGTCCCGGTCTGCGCCCCTGTTCGCTGCGAGCGCACGTCCCCGGCAGGTGCCGGCCGGCCGCACGCGGTCACCGGACGGACCTGAGCAGGACGACGACGAGCGCCGCCGGCGCCCGCCCCGGCTGCGCCGCGCGGGCCGTCCCGGGCGGCACTGGTCCCGTCCCGGACGAGCACAGGGTGGCCCTGGTCCCGTCTGACGGGACCAGGGCCACCCTGTGCTCGACGGGTGGCGGCTCCGCACGGTGCGCGGAGCGCCGGGTCAGCTCTGGGTGCCGGCGCCCTCGGCGCCCTCAGCGGCCTCCGCCGAGCCGGCGGCCTCCGCGGCCTCCGCCTTCGGCTTGCGGGTGCGCTTGGGCTTCTCCTCCGCGGCCGGCGCCTCAGCGCCCTCGGACGAGCCCTCGGCAGCGGCCTCGGCGTCAGCGGCCGGCTTCTTGGCACGGGTGCGCTTCGGCTTCTCCTCCGCGGCCGGCGCCTCGGCGGCCTCGGCGGCCTCGTCAGCCGAGCCCTCGGCGTCAGCGGCCGGCTTCTTGGCACGGGTGCGCTTGGGCTTCTCCTCGGCGGCCGGCGCCTCAGCGCCCTCGGACGAGCCCTCGGCGGCCTCGTCGGAGGAGCCCTCGGCGTCGTCGTCCTCGTCGCCGAGGTCGACGACCTTGCCGGAGGCGTCCGTGACGGTGGCCTTCTCCAGCACCGAGGCCAGCGCCTTGCGACGGGCGACCTCCTGCACCAGGGCGGGCACCTGGCCGGCCTGGTCCATCGCCTGGGCGAAGGAGTTCGGGTCCATGCCGTAGGCGGGGGCCTGGGCGACGATGTACTCGACCAGCTCCTGCTGGCCCACCGTGACCTCCTCGGCCTCGGCCACGGCGTCCAGGAGGAACTGCGTGCGCAGCACGCGGCGGGTCTCCTCGGTCACCTCGGCGCGGTGCTCGTCGTCCTCGAGGCGGGACTCGTTCTCGAGGTGGCGGTGCACCTCGTCCTCGACGACGCCGTCCGGCACGGGGATCTCGACCTGCTCCAGCAGCGCCTCGAGCACCTTGTCGCGCGCCTGCACGCCCTGGCGGAACTCGGCCTCGTCCTGGGCCTTGGCGCGCAGGTCGGCGCGGAGCTCGTCCACGGTGTCGAACTCGCTGGCCAGCTGCGCGAAGTCGTCGTCGAGCTCGGGCAGCTCACGCACCTTGACCGACTTCACGACGACGGTGACCTCGGCGGACTCGCCGGCGTGCTCGCCACCGGCGAGCGTGGTGGTGAAGGAGCGCTCCTCGTCCACGGAGGCGCCCTCGAGGGCGTCGTCCATGCCCTCGAGCATGGTGCCGCGGCCCACGACGTAGGTGATGCCCTCGGCGGAGTCGATCTGCTCGCCGTCGATCTCGGCCTTGAGGTCGAGGGTGACGGAGTCCTCGGTCTGCACGGCGCGCTCGACGGGCACCAGGGTGCCGAAGCGGACGCGGAGCTCCTCGAGCTTGGCGTCGACGTCGGCGTCGGTGACCTCGACGTCGTCCACGGAGACGGCGATGGTGGAGAAGTCGGGCAGGTCGATGGTCGGGCGGACGTCCACCTCGGCGGTGAACTTCAGCTCGCCGGCGTCGGCGCCCTCGCCGACCGGCACCTCGGTGATCTCCACGTCGGGCTGGCCCAGCGGGCGGACCGAGCTCTCCTGCACGGCCTGCTGGTAGAAGCCGGGCAGCGCGTCGTTGACGGCCTCCTGGATGACGACGCCGCGCCCGAAGCGCTGGTCGATGACGCGCGCGGGAACCTTGCCGCGGCGGAAGCCCGGCACCGTGACCTGGCCGCCGATCGACTTGTACGCCTTGTCGAGGCTCGGCTTCAGCTCGGCGAAGGACACCTCGACGGTGAGCTTGACCCGCGTCGGGTTGAGGGTCTCGACGTCGCTCTTCACGGCAGGGGTTCTCCAGGTCTTGAGACGGTCGGTCAGTCAGGCGTTCCGGTCCAGCGGGCGGTGCGCGCCGGCGACGCGGTGGTGCGAGCTCGCGCGGGCAGCACCGAACCGCGCCGGGCACTGCCGGCCACCTTATCGCCGCTCGTCGGGGTACCCGGATTCGAACCGGGGGCCTTCCGCTCCCAAAGCGGACGCGCTACCTGGCTGCGCCACACCCCGTGCCCAGCGGGCGGTGTGAAGGCTACGCGCCCGCGACCGCGCGCCGTGCCGGTACGCTGCTGCCCGCGCCGTCCGCCTCGGCCCCGGAACCCGGGGTCGTGACTGACGGTCATGCGGATGTAGCTCAATGGTAGAGCCTCAGTCTTCCAAACTGATTACGCGGGTTCGATTCCCGTCATCCGCTCCGCTGCCGGCGGCAGGATGCCCCGCATGTCCCGCCCCGTCGACTTCTCGACCGTCTCCACCGCCGGGCTGGAGTCCTCCCCCGTCGCCGGGGCCCTCGCCGGCCTGCGCGCCAACGAGGCCCGCTACTTCCACACGAAGTTCGGCCACGCCTTCACCACCGAGCCGGCCGGGCCGGGGCAGCCGGGCGCGGAGCTCGCCGGCTGGGTCGCCTCGCTGCTCGCCTCCGAGCGCGACCTCGTCATCACCTCACCGCCGCTGGAGGCCACCACCTTCGTGGTCGAGGGCACCAGCTGGACGTACGTCTTCCACGCGTCCGGTCTGAGCGTGAACGTGCTCTACGGCCTGGAGGAGGGCTCCAAGCGCGCCGTCGGGTTCAAGCTCTGCGACGGCATGGAGGTGCCGGCGGAGCTGGCCGACCGGTTCAGGTTCGCCCGGCAGCGCTCGAAGCTCGCCGGCACCATCCGCGGCTCGTTCTTCGTCATCAAGGGCGAGCACACCCCGCCGCGGCTCTGAGGAGCCCACCGCGCCGAGCGGCCCCCGCCGGAGCTCCGGCGACGACTCCGGCCGCCAGCCCGCCTCCGGGAGGGTCAGGACGCGACGAGCACGGCGGTGAGGGAGGCCCCCACGCCGACGACCGTGACGACGGCGCCCAGCAGCAGGCCGCGGCGCGCGCCGGCGAAGCGCGGTGACGTGCGGAACGGCTGCTCGACCACCACCAGCGTCAGGGCGGCGAGCGGACCCGCCACGAAGAGCTCCAGCGCGAGCAGCGCGGGCCAGCCCGACAGGCCCAGCCGCTCCCCGGCGAAGGTCACCGGCACGTGCCACAGGTACCAGGAGTAGGAGGCGCGCCCCGCCCACCGCACCGGGGCCCACGCGAGCAGGCGCCCCACCCCGAGCCGGGCTCCCCGGGCGTCGGCGAGCCCGGGCGTGCCGACGGCGACGAGCGCCACGGTCGCCAGGGTGGGCACGAGGGCTGCCGACCCGGGGTAGGTGACCGACCCGGTCCACACGGCGCTCGTGAGCACCACGAGCAGCGCCCCCCACCCGAGCAGCGGCACCCAGCGCCGGACCGGGTCCAGCCGGCCGCCCGCCGCGAGCTGCTCGAGGCGCGGAGCCGCCAGCGCGAGCAGGGCCCCCGCTGCCAGCTGCCACGCGCGGGTCGGCGAGGACAGGTAGGCCAGTGCGGGCACGAGGGGCGTGAACACCACCGAGCAGGCCAGGGAGACCACGGCCACCGCGCCCGCCGCCAGGGCGAGGGAGCGGCGCAGCGAGGTCCCGCGCCGGCGGGCCGCCGCCACCGCGAGCAGCACCAGCGGCGGCCACAGCAGGTAGAACTGCTCCTCCACCGCCAGCGACCAGTAGTGGATGAGCGGGCTGCCGGCGGCGTCGGGGTGCAGCTCCACCGGGTCAGCCAGGCCCGAGCGCCAGTTGGCCACCTGGAGCGCGGCCGCCAGGCCGTCGCGTCCGGTGGTGGCGAGCATCCCCGGGGCGAGGACCGCCGTCGTGGCCAGGGTCACGAGCAGGACGACGACGGCCGCGGGCAGGATCCGCCGCGCGCGCCGGGCGTAGAAGTCGGCCAGGCGCACCCGGCCGGTGCGCTCCACCTCGCGGACCAGCAGACCGGTGATGAGGAAGCCGGAGATGACGAAGAAGACGTCCACCCCGAGTCGGCCGCCGCCGGCGCCGGGCACGCCGGCGTGGAAGAGGAGGACCAGGCCGAGCGCGACGGCGCGCAGGCCCTCGACGTCGGGGCGGAACCCGCCCGACGTCGCGGCGGGCGGTCGCCCGCTCGCGCGGGCTGCGGTGCGTGCGCTGGTCGGCGCCACCGGCGCCGGCGGTCGTGCCACGAGGTCCCCCTGCTCGTCTACTACTCAGAACGTAGTAGTGGTGCGGGAGGGTGCGCACGCGGGGTGCGAGCCCGCTGCGCCGATCGGGTGGCCGGCGCTAGGGGACGAGGCGCTCCAGGGCCCGCTGGCCGGCCTCGTGCAGCAGGTGCACCGAGGCGAGGCCGGCGCGGTCGTGCCCTCCGCTGCGCACGTGCTGGAGCACCTCGGCGGTGTCCTCGACGGCGTGACCGCCCGCGGCCAGCAGCAGCGCCAGGCACAGGGCCCCCGCGACCGCCAGCGGACGACCGCTCCCGGGTCGCCCGGCGAGCAGGGCCCGCACGCGCTGCACCACGTCGCCCTCGCCACCGGCCAGGGCCACGCTGCGCCACCCCGGACGGCCCGAGAGCGCGGTGCGCAGCAGACCGGCCCGCGCCACGGCCCGCGCCACCAGCGGCCGGTCACCGCCGAGGGACGCGGCCGCGGACTCGTCCGCCCAGCGCTCGCTGGCGTACCGCACAGCGGGCAGCAGCCCGACGAGCAGCGGGTCCAGCGCGGCCGACCAGGCGGTGGCAGCGCGCAGGAGGTCGTGGTGGTCGCGCAGGTGGGCGCGCTCGTGGGCCAGCAGGGCCGCGCGCTCCTGCACCGGGAGGGCGTCCATGAGCGCGCGCGAGACCACCACGCGCCCGCCGCGGCTGGGCAGCGCGAACGCCTCGGCGCCGTCGTCCACCACCACGACACCGCCGACGGCACCGCCCAGGCGGGAGCAGAGCTCGTCCGCGGCGCGCAGCGCCCGCGCCCTGCGGCGCCACAGCACCAGCGCCCGCACGAGACCCGCCGCCAGCAGGCCCACCGCCGCCAGCGAGGCCGCAGCGGGCACGGGGACGTGGTGGGCGAAGCGGCCGGCGTCGTAGCCGAGCAGCGAGGCCACCGCGTGCACCCGGGCCACGAGGACGAACAGGTGCAGCACCAGCGCGAGCGAGGTGGTCACCGCGCTGCCGACGGCGCAGGCCGCCAGCACCAGGGTGGCCGCCTGCGGCGGGCAGCGGCGCGCCACCAGGGGCGCCGCCAGCGCGAGCAGGACGCTGGCGACCAGGGGCGCCTGCAGCGCGTAGAGCACGCCGGTCCCCTCAGCCGCGCCGCTCGGCGTCGCGCAGGAGCCGCTCGAGCACCGGCACGTCCTCCGGGGCGAGGTCTCCCACGAAGCGGGCGAGCACGGCGTCGCGCCGGTCGCTCGTCTCCAGCGCCTGGCGCATGCGGGCCGCGGCGACCTCGGCGGCGTCGGCCACCCGGTAGCGGTGCGCCCGCCCGTCGCGCTCCCGCGCCGCGAGGCCCTTGTCGTGCAGGCGGGCCAGCGTCGTCATGACGGTGGTGTACGCCAGGTCCGCACCCAGGCGCTCGCGCACCTCGGCGGGGGTGGACGGGACACCAGCGGCGGTGAGCGCCGCGAGGACCTCCCGCTCGAGGTCACCTCGCGCGCGTCGCGCGCCGTCCATCACCACCGGCCCATCATGCCTGCTCAGCGGCCCAGTCCTCCAGCGGGACGACCTGCGAGGTCGGCCCGTCCAGGCTGGCGGCGTCGAGCAGCGCCTCGAGCGAGGCGATGAGCTGCTCCGTCGCGGTGTCCACGTCGGCGAGGATCGACGCGCGGCGGAGGGGATGTCCACCGGTGAGCACTCCGACCGGGGGACGCGGTCACCGTCGCGGGCGCCGCACCTCCCCCGAGCGGACGCCTGCGGACCACCGCCCCCTCACCCGGCCGGAGCCGCCGCGCCCGGGTCCGACGGCCCCGGCGCCAGCACGGCGCCCAGGAGGCCGGGGAAGCGCCGCTCGAGGTCGTCGCGGCGGAGGGTGACCATCCGGTGCCGGCCCGCGGGGGTGGTGCGGACCACGCCGGCCTCGCGCAGCACCTTGAGCTGGTGGGACCGCGTGGACTTCGGGACCACGCCGCCGACCGCCTCGCAGGCCAGCCCGGCGGGCGGAGCGGCGGCGACGGCGCGCACGATGGCCAGCCTCGCCGGGTCGGCGAGAGCGGCCAGGACGGCGGTGACCTCGAGCTCCCCCACGTCCGGGTGCGGGAGCTCGCGTCCCGGGGGCCGCTCCGGACCCGCTCCCGCGTCGCCCCCGGCGGGCCCTCGCGCGGCCCGCTCGCGCGCCTCCTGCGCCACCTCGTCCACGCCGCCAGCGTAGGGCGGCGCCGCATGCTCGGTCCGGCGTGCGTGGAACTGTCCGCCCGCTCGGTCTACGCTCCGACTGTTCGACTCCCGTCGTACCGAGAGGTCGGAGGTCCCCGTGGACAGCCCGTCGCACCCGAGCCGGACCCGGCCGCACCGGAGGGCCTGGCCGCGCTGGGGCAGACGGCCCGCCTTCGCCCTCGTCGGTGGGCTGGTCGTGCTCTTCCTCGCGGCGTCGGCGGCGCCCTCCCCGCTGTACCCGCTCTGGGCGTCGCAGTGGGGAGCGTCCCAGGGGGCCCTCACCGCCGTGTTCGCCGTCTACGCCCTCGCGCTGCTCGCCGCGCTGCTCGTCTTCGGCCGGGCCTCCGACGTGGTGGGCCGCCGCCCGGTGCTCCTGGTCGCCACCGCCCTCGAGCTGGTGAGCCTGCTGGTCTTCCTCGCGGCGTCCGACGTGCCGCTGCTGCTCCTGGCGCGCGCCGTCCAGGGCGTCGCCACCGGCCTGGCCGTCGGCACGGCCGGTGCCGCGCTGCTCGACCTCGCGCCGCCCGGGCGACCGGCTCGGGGAGCGCTGGTGAACAGCGCCGCCCCCACGTTCGGCCTGGGGCTGGGGGCGCTCGGGTCGGGCACCGTCGTGGAGCTGTCCGCCGGACCGGCTCGCATCGTCTTCGGAGCCCTCGCCGCCCTGGTCGCCCTCGCCCTGGTGGCGCTGGTCGCCCTGCCGGAGACCTCGGGCACCGGGCCTGGGCCTCAGCGCCGCGCCGCGCTGCTGCGCTCGCTGCGCCCCAGCGCCGCGGTGCCGGTCGCGTCCCGGCGGCGCTTCACCTCGGCCGTCCCGGTGTTCGTCGCCACCTGGGCGCTGGGCGCCCTGCAGCTGTCGCTGGGGCCGTCGGTGGCGCGAGAGGTGCTCCGCGTCGAGCACCCGCTGGCGGGCGCAGCGCTGGTGGCCTCCTTCAGCGTGGCCGGTGGGACCGCAGCCCTCCTGGGCGCCCGTGCCGGCAGCAGGGCCCTGGAGCTGGGCGGAGCGCTCGCCCTCGCCGCAGGCAGCCTGGTCAGCGCCGCGGGCCTGGTGACCGCGTCCCTGCCCGCCTACGCCGCAGGGACCGCCGTGGCGGGCGCGGGCTTCGGCGCAGCCTTCGCCGGCGCTCTGCGAGCCGTGGCCGCCACCGCCGCAGCCGACCGGCGCGGCGGCCTGCTCACCAGCGTCTACGTGGTCAGCTACCTCGCCTTCAGCCTGCCCGCGCTGGCCGCCGGGGAGCTGTCCGGCCGGCTCGGGCTGCTGCCGGTGGTGGTGGCCTACACCGCCGCCGTCGTCGTCCTCGCCGCGGTCGCGGCGGTGGTGGCCGGGCGAGCCCCAGCACCCGCCCGCGCAGCCGTCTCCACCTCCGCGACCTGCTCACCGGTGCAGACGCCGTAGGATCGCCTCGACCATCCCGAGCGGCCGAGAGACCTGGCTCAGCGACGCCGCAGCAACCACCCGTGGGGCCCCCGCGGACCGGTGCTACCGCCAGGACCGATGGAGGCCGTCGTGTCCAGCGCCGTCAGCGCACCCGCGCACCAGCCCGCCCGCTCCGGGGCGCAGCAGCCACCCTCGCCGCTCAGCGCGTGACGAGCGGCACCGCGGCCGCGGCGGCGGCCAGGGCAGCCACCGCGGCGAACAGCAGCCGCACCGCGTCCGCCCGGCGCAGCCGGCGCACCAGCGCCTCGGACCGGCCGCTGCTGGCGAGCCGCCCGTGGGCCGGGCCGGCCGTCGTGGCCGTCACGAGGACGACGACGGCGGCGGCGGCCACCGACACCAGCGCCGCCGCGCCGGGCCACCCCGCCGGCGGTCCCGCGACGAGCACCCACCCGTCGGCGAGGCCGAGCAGCCCGTACACGAGCCCGACGACGGGCGTGATCCGCCGGCGGTGCAGGTCGTGCGCCCGGCGCCAGCGGGCCGCGGCTCCCCCGCCGTCGTCGTCCTGCTCCGGACCGGCCGCGAGCAGCACCGGGTAGACCAGCGCGGTCACCACCAGCTGGAACCCCAGGTGCAGCGCGGTGGCCGCCACCAGCAGCACGAGCCCGGCACTCCCCGCCCCAGCGACCACTCCCCCAGCCTGACCCCTGACCCCCGCCCCCGCCCGGAGGACCCGTCCCGATGTCCCGCCCCCTCGCCGCGCCCCTGTCGGCGCAGCCCTCGAACGCCACCCTCACCACCCTGCTCGCCGAGGAGCGCGCGTTCCGCGCGCCGGGGGCCGTCGCGCAGGTCGCCAACCTCGACGCCGCCACCGCGGAGGCCTGGCGCCAGCGCGGCGAGGAGGACCCGGAGGGCTTCTGGGCCGAGCAGGCCGCGCACCTGGAGTGGGAGACGCCGTGGCACACGGTGCTGCAGTGGTCGCCGCCGCAGCTCGCCGACGGAGCCGACCCGGCCGACCCGCTGGCGGAGCTGTCCGTGCCGTCGGCGCGCTGGTTCGACGGCGGCACCCTCAACGCTGCCGTCAACTGCCTGGACCGGCACGTGGCCGCAGGCCACGGGGACCGGGTGGCCACGCACTTCGAGGGCGAGCGCGGCGACACCCGCACGATCACCTACGCCGACCTGCTCGCCGAGGTCAGCCGGGCCGCCAACGCGCTCACGGCGCTCGGCGTGGAGCCGGGCGACCGCGTGGTGCTGTACCTGCCCGTCATCCCCGAGACGCTGGTGACGGTGCTGGCGTGCGCGCGCATCGGCGCCGTCCACTCGCTGGTGTTCGGCGGCTTCTCCGCGGAGGCCCTGCGGTTCCGGGTGGCGGACACGACGGCGAAGGTGGTGGTCGCCACCGACGGGCAGTTCCGCCGCGGCAAGGCGGTGCCGGTGAAGGCGGCCGTCGACGAGGCCGTTGCCGGGCTCGACCACGTCGAGCACGTGCTGGTGGTCCGCCGCACCGGCGAGGAGGCCTACGCCGGGGAGCCCATCCCCTGGACCGAGGGGCGCGACGTGTGGTGGCACGACGTGGTCGACACCGCGGACGCCGTCCACGAGGCCGTCGCGTTCCCCGCCGAGCACCCGCTCTTCATCATCTACACGTCGGGCTCCACCGGGAAGCCGAAGGGCCTGCTGCACACCACGGGCGGCTACCTCACCCACGCCCGGTACGCGCACTGGGCGCACTTCGACGCCCACCCGGAGACCGACGTCCACTGGTGCACCGCCGACCTCGCGTGGGTGACGGCGCACTCCTTCGCCATCTACGGGCCGCTGCTCAACGGCGTCACGCAGGTCATGTACGAGGGCGTGCCCGACTTCCCCGCCCCGGGCCGGCACTTCGAGATCATCGAGAGGTACCGGGCCACCACGTACTACACCGCGCCGACCCTCATCAGGGCCTGCATGACCTGGGGCGACGACGTGCCCGCCCGCCACGACCTGTCGAGCCTGAAGCTGCTCGGCAGCGTCGGGGAGCCCATCAACCCCGAGGTGTGGATGTGGTTCCGCGAGAACGTCGGCGGCGGCACCGCGCCCGTCGTCGACACGTGGTGGCAGTCCGAGACCGGCGCCACCGTCGTGGCGCCGCTGCCCGGCGCGACCACCCTCAAGCCGGGTTCGGCCACCCGCCCGCTGCCGGGCCTGGACGCCGCCGTCGTCGACGACACCGGCGCCGAGGTGCAGCCCGGCCAGGGCGGCTGGCTCGTGGTGAGGAAGCCGTGGCCGGGCATGGCCCGCACGGTGTGGGGGAACCCTGAGCGCTACCGCGACGCCTACTGGCGGCAGTTCGCCGCGCAGGGCTACTACGCCGCCGGTGACGGCGCCCGTTACGACGCCGACCGGTACCTGTGGCTGCTCGGGCGCCTGGACGACGTCGTCAACGTCTCCGGGCACCGCCTGTCGACCACCGAGGTGGAGTCGGCGCTGGTGGCGCACCCCGACGTCGCCGAGGCCGGCGTGGTGGGCGTCGCCGACGAGCTGACCGGCCAGGCGGTGGCCGCCTTCGTCATCCCGTCGCGCCGGTCGGTGCTCGACGACGACGACGCCCACCCCGCGCTGGAGGCCGCGCTGCGCGCCCAGGTCGCGACCGTCATCGGGCCGGTGGCCAAGCCCAAGCACGTCGTGGTGGTGCGCGACCTGCCCAAGACCCGCAGCGGCAAGATCATGCGGCGCATCCTCGGCGACCTGCTCGAGGGCAGGCCGCCGGGCGACACGACGTCGCTGTCCGACGAGCGCGCCGTCGACGCCGTCCGCGACGGCATCGCCGCCCGCCGCGCCAGGACGACCACCACCGCAGCCCGCTGACCCCCCTGACACGCAGAGAGAGGATGGACGCATGAGCCAGGACACCCCCGGCGGCGCTGCCGTGAACCCGGAGACCGCCGGCCAGGTCGGCACCGAGGACGCCGCCCCGCAGACCGTGCCCGGAGCGGTCTCCCCCGACCCGCTCGCGGAGCGGCCCAGCGGTGAGCGCACGTGGGGCTTCCGCACCCGCTCGCTGCACGCCGGCGGCACCCCCGACTCGGCGACCGGCGCCCGCGCCGTCCCGATCTACCAGTCGACGTCGTTCGTGTTCGAGGACACCGCCGACGCCGCCAACCTCTTCAGCCTGCAGAAGTACGGGAACATCTACTCCCGCCTGGCCAACCCCACGGTCGCGGCGTTCGAGGAGCGCATCGCGTCCCTGGAGGGCGGCATCGGCGCCGTGGCCACGGCCAGCGGCATGAGCGCGGAGTTCATCACCCTCGCCGCGCTGGCCGGGGCGGGTGACCACGTCGTCGCCAGCTCGCAGCTGTACGGCGGCACGGTGACGCTGCTCGACGTGACGCTGCGCCGCTTCGGCGTGGACACGACGTTCGTGGCCGGCACCGACCCGGCCGACTACGCCGCCGCCATCCGCCCGAACACCAAGGCGGTCTACACCGAGGTCGTGGCCAACCCCTCGGGGCAGGTGGCCGACCTGGAGGGCCTGGCGCGCGTCGCGCACGCCGAGCACGTGCCGCTGGTCGTCGACGCCACGCTCACCCCGCCGTACCTCGTGCGCCCGATCGAGCACGGCGCCGACATCGTCATCCACTCCGCCACCAAGTTCCTCGGCGGCCACGGGACGACGCTGGGCGGCGTGGTCGTCGAGAGCGGTCGCTTCGACTGGGGCAGCGGCCGCTTCCCGCAGATGACCGAGCCCGTGCCCAGCTACAACGGCATCCGCTGGTGGCAGAACTTCGGCGAGTACGGCTTCCTCACCAAGCTGCGCTCCGAGCAGCTGCGCGACACCGGCCCGTCGCTGTCCGCGCAGTCGGCGTTCCAGCTGCTGCAGGGCGTCGAGACGCTCGCCCCGCGCATGGAGGAGCACCTGCGCAACGCCCGCGGCGTGGCCGAGTGGCTGGACGGCGACCCCCGCGTCGCGTGGGTCAACTGGGCCGGGCTGCCCTCGCACGTGCACCACGAGCGGGCCAAGAAGTACCTGCCGCTGGGGCCGAGCTCGGTGTTCTCCTTCGGCGTCGCGGGTGACCGGGAGGCCGGGCGCCGCTTCATCGAGGCGGTGCAGCTCGCGAGCCACCTGGCGAACGTGGGCGACACCCGCACCCTCGTCATCCACCCCGCGTCCACCACGCACCAGCAGCTGAGCGCCGAGCAGCTCGAGGCCGGCGGCGTGAAGCCGGAGCTGGTCCGCATCTCCGTCGGGCTGGAAGACCTCGACGACATCCTCTGGGACCTCGACCAGGCCCTGACCGCCGCCGTCAAGGAGGGCTGACGCATGACGCTGACCGTGGACAACACCCGCACCTGGGTGGGACCGACCGCCCCCGAGCGCCTCGCGCTGCTGCGCGAGGCGAAGAGCATCGCCATCGTCGGCGCGTCGGAGAACCAGGCCCGCGCCAGCTTCTTCGTGGCGACGTACCTGCTCTCCAGCTCCCCGTACGACGTGTACTTCATCAACCCGCGCGCCACGGAGATCCTCGGGCGCCCGGTGTACCCGAGCCTCGCCGACCTGCCGGTGGTGCCCGACGTCGTGGACGTGTTCCGCCGCCACGACGACCTGCCGAGCGTGCTCGACGAGGTGCTGGAGCTGCGGGAGTCGAAGGGCGGCGGCACGTCGCCGTCCGTGCTGTGGCTGCAGCTGGGCTCCTGGCACGAGGAGGTCGCCCACCGCGCCGAGGCCGCCGGCCTGTCGGTGGTCATGGACCGCTGCGTCAAGATCGAGCACGCCCGCTTCCACGGCGGCCTGCACCTCGCGGGCTTCGACACCGGCGTCATCTCCAGCAGGCGGCAGATCCGCGCCTGATCCAGCGTTGCAGTCGGGGGCGGTGCTCAGCACCGCAGCACCGCCCCCACCCCGGCACCCCCGGGGTCCTCGCACCACCCACGACCCCGGAGGTCACCTGTGCTCCGCCGCTCGCCCTTCGTCCTGCTCGCCGCTGCCGCCGCGCTGGCCCTGTCCGCCTGCGGCGGAGGGTCCCCGGCCGACAGCATCGTCGGCGGCGCCAGCTCCAGCGCCGCGCCGTCCGGCTCCCCCTCCGGCACGGGCGGCGTCCTGCGCGTGGCCTCCGAGGGCACCTACGCACCGTTCACGTACCACGACCAGAAGGACGGCGGGAAGCTCACCGGGTACGACGTCGACGTCATCACCGCGGTCGCCCAGAAGATGGGGATGCAGGTGCAGTTCACCGACGTCACCTGGGACGCCATCTTCGCGGGGCTGCAGGCCGGCCGGTACGACGTGGTCGCCAACCAGGTCACCGTCAACCCCGAGCGCCAGGCCCTGTACGACTTCTCCACGCCGTACACCACGTCCACCGGCGCGATCATCACCCGCGCCGACGACACCTCCATCACGTCCCTGGCCGGCCTGAAGGGCAAGACCACCGCCCAGTCTCTGACCAGCAACTGGGCCCAGGTGGCCAAGGACGCCGGCGCGAACGTCGAGGGCGTGGAGGGCTTCACCCAGGCCGTCACCCTGCTCAAGCAGGGCCGCGTGGACGCCACCGTCAACGACGACCTCGCTGTGCTGGACTACCTCAAGACCACCGGCGACACCTCGGTGAAGGTGGCCGCCAAGACCACGGACACCAGTCAGCAGGCCTTCGCCCTGACCAAGGGCTCGGCGCTGACCCCGAAGGTCGACGAGGCGCTCGCCGAGCTCAAGGCGGACGGCACCCTGGCCACGATCTCGAAGAAGTACTTCGGCGAGGACGTCTCGGGCTGACGCCGGGGTCGGGGCGAGGCCGCGGAGGAGACCGGTGGTCGACTGGGACCTGGTGCGCAGCTCGGCGTGGCCGCTGCTGCAGGGGCTGGTGCTGGGCACCATCCCCCTGACGGCGCTGTCGTTCGCGTTCGGGCTGGCCATCGCCGTCGTCGTCGCCCTCATGCGGCTCTCGCCCGTGGCGCTGGTCTCGGGCGCCGCGCGGGTGTACGTCTCGGCCATCCGCGGCACGCCGCTGCTCGTGCAGCTGTTCATCGTGTTCTACGCGCTGCCTGCGGTCGGCCTGACCATCGCGCCGTGGCCGAGCGCGATCCTCGCCCTGAGCCTCAACGTGGGCGGGTACGCCGCGGAGGTGGTGCGCAGCGCGATCCTCTCGGTGCCCCGCGGGCAGTGGGAGGCGGCCGCCACCGTCGGCATGGGCTACGGCACCACGCTGCGGCGCGTGGTGGCCCCGCAGGCCGCGCGCCTGGCGGTGCCGCCGCTGAGCAACACGCTGATCTCGCTGCTCAAGGACACCTCGCTGGTGTCGGTGGTGCTGGTGACGGAGATGTTCCGGGTGGCGCAGCAGATCGCGGCGCCCACCTTCCAGTTCCTCACGCTGTACGGCCTGGCCGCCGTCTACTACTGGGTGGTCTGCGCGGTCCTCGCGGCGCTGCAGGACCGGCTGGAGGTCCGCTTGAACAGGTACGTGACCCAGTGAGCGCGCACCCCCTGCTGGAGGCCGCGGGCCTGCAGAAGTCCTTCGGGCAGACCCGCGTGCTGCGCGGCGTCGACCTCGCCGTGCCCGCCGGCACCGTGAGCGTGCTCATCGGTCCGTCCGGGTCGGGCAAGACCACCGTGCTGCGCTGCCTCAACGCCCTCGAGCGCCCCGAGTCCGGTGTCGTGCGCATCGGGGACGTCTCGGTGGACTTCTCCGCCCTGCCGCAGCAGGGACGCCGCGCTGCCGTGCGCGCCGAGGCGCGGCTGCGGGCCCAGAGCGGCATGGTCTTCCAGGCCCACCACCTCTTCCCGCACCGCACGGCGCTGGAGAACCTCCTCGAGGGGCCCGTCGTCGTCCAGGGCCGCCCGCGGGAGGAGGCCCGGGCCGAGGCGCTGGTCCTCCTGGAGCGGGTGGGCCTCGCAGGCCGCGAGGACGCCCTGCCGTCGCAGCTCTCAGGCGGGCAGCAGCAGCGCGTGGGCATCGCGCGGGCGCTCGCGATCCGCCCGCAGGTGGTGCTCTTCGACGAGCCGACCTCCGCGCTCGACCCGGAGCTGGTGGGCGAGGTGCTCGCCGTGATGCGGGACCTCGCCGAGCAGGGCACCACGATGGTGGTGGTCACCCACGAGATCCGCTTCGCCCAGCAGGTCGCCGACCAGGTGCTGTTCCTCGACGGCGGCGTCGTGGTGGAGCGCGGACCGGCGGCGCAGGTGATCGCGGACCCGCGTGAGGAGCGCACCCGCCGCTTCCTGCGGCGCCTGCTCGACCCGCTCTGAGCCTGCCTCGACGGGCGGCACCGGCTCCGAGCGGGTAGATGTTCCGAGGTGGCTGACGACGACACGACCCCCGACCTCACCCGCGGAGTCCCGCTGCGCGACCTCCCCCTCGACGGCGTGCTCGCGGGCGCCCTCGGCACCGGTGAGGACGCCGAGCAGGTGCTGCTGACCCGGTACACCGACGACGACGGCGAGACCCGCGTCTCCGCGGTCTCCGGCGCCTGCACGCACGTCGGTGCGCCGCTGGCCAAGGGCCTGCGCACGGGGAACCTCGTGCGCTGCCCGTTCCACCACGCGTGCTTCGACCTGCGCACCGGCGAGGCGCTGCTGGCCCCGGCCTACGCGCCGCTGACCCGGTACGAGGTCGAGGTCGACGGCACCGGTGAGGACGCCGTCGTGCGCGTCACCGGGCCCGCCGACGAGCCGGCGCCCGGCCCGGACGCCGCCGCCAGCGCAGCGGGCGGGACCCTGCAGCGCGTCGTCGTCGTCGGCGGTGGTGCCGCGGGGTTCGCCGCCGTGGAGCGGCTGCGCCGGGAGGGCTACGAGGGTGAGCTGATGCTGGTCTCGGCGGAGCCGCACGCCCCCATCGACAGGACCCAGCTGAGCAAGTTCTACCTGGCCGGGGCCAAGCCCAAGGACGCGCTGCCGCTGCTGGGCGAGGACTGGTACGCCGAGCACGGCGTGGAGCTGCGCCTGGGCACCGAGGCGACGGTGCTCGACACCGCGCAGAAGCGCCTCACGGTGCGCGGCGCCGACGACGCCACCACGGTGCTCGGCTACGACGCCCTCGTGCTGGCACCGGGCTCGGAGCCGGTCCGGCCGCCCCTGCCGGGCTTCGGGCGCGACGACGTGCGGGTGCTGCGCACCCTGGACGACGCCGACGCGCTGCTCGCCACCGTCGGCGACTCCCCCGAGGGCCGGCGCGCGGTGGTGCTGGGCGCCGGGTTCATCGGCCTGGAGGCCGCCGCGGTGCTGCGCGAGAAGGGCGTGGACGTCACCGTGGTGTCGACCTCCGAGGTGCCGCTGGCCCGGCAGATGGGCGAGGACGTGGGCCGGGCGGTCCGGTCCGCCCACGAGTCCGAGGGGGTCGCCTTCGTCACCGGGCGCGCCGCCCGCTGGAACGACGGGGTGCTGGAGCTGGAGGACGGGTCGCGGGCCCCGGCGGAGGGCCGCGCGGACCTGCTGGTGGTCGGCACGGGCGTGAAGCCCCGCCTGGACCTGGCCCGCAGCGCGGACCTGGAGCTGGCCGACGAGGACGCCGGGGGCGGCGTGGTGGTCGACGCCCGCGGGCGCACCTCCGCGGACGGCGTGTGGGCGGCGGGCGACGTGGCGGCGTGGCCGGACGCCACCACGGGGCGCCGGCGCCGGGTGGAGCACTGGGCGCAGGCGCAGCGGCAGGGCGCCGCGGCGGCCCTCGACGTCCTCGGTCGCGGCGACGACGACGGCCTGACCGAGCCGGCGTTCTTCTGGACCAAGCAGTTCAGCAAGCAGTACCGGCTGGCCGGTGAGGTCCCGGACCTCAGCGGCGGCGAGGGCAGCGGCTCGGCCGAGGTGGACGGCTCCCTGGCCGACGGCGACGCCGTGGTCCGCTACCGGGACGGCGAGGGCCGCGTCACCGCCGTGGCCGGGGTCGGCCGGGACCTCGAGGTGCTGCGCCTGGAGGAGGAGCTGCTGCGCCCCTGAGAGTGAACGGCAGTGGCCGACTGCCCATGATCGTCGTGATCATGGGCAGTCGGCCACCTGGCGGTCCGGCTGGAGTCAGGCGGAGGGCGCCAGGGTCTTGGTGTCGATGACGAAGCGGTAGCGGACGTCGGAGTTCACGACCCGGTCCCACGCCTCGTCCACCTGGTCGGCGCTGATGACCTCGACCTCGGCGCCGATGTGGTGCTCGGCGCAGAAGTCGAGCATCTCCTGCGTCTCCTTGATGGAGCCGATGTTGGAGCCCGCGAGGGACTTGCGGCCCATGATCAGGGCGCCGGCGGGCACCTCGAACGGCTTGCTCGGCAGGCCCACGGTGCACAGCACGCCCTCGGGCTTGAGCGCGGCGATGTAGGGCTTGATGTCGACGTCGGCCGAGATCGTCGTGACGATGAGGTCGAAGGTGCCCTTGAGGGACTCCAGCGCACCCTCGTCACCGGTGGCCACGTAGTGGTCGGCGCCCAGGCGCAGCCCGTCCTCCTGCTTCTTGAGCGACTGCGACAGCACGGTCACCTCGGCGCCCATGGCGTGAGCGATCTTCACGCCCATGTGGCCCAGGCCGCCCATGCCGACGATGCCGACCTGCTTGCCGGGCCCCGCGCCCCAGAAGCTCAGCGGAGAGTACAGCGTGATGCCGGCGCACAGCAGCGGCGCGGCGACGTCGAGGTCGATGCCCTCGGGGATGCGCAGCACGAAGTCCTCGTCGACGACGATCTTCTCGCTGTACCCGCCCTCGGTGGGGCGCCCGTCCTTGCCGATGGCGTTGTAGGTGCCGACGTTGCCCTTCTTGCAGTTCTGCTCGCGGCCGGCGGTGCACTCGGAGCACTCGCGGCAGGAGTCGACCATGCAGCCGACGCCGACGCGGTCGCCCACGGCGTGCTTGGTGACCTCGGAGCCGACCTCGGAGACGACGCCGGCGATCTCGTGGCCGGGGGTCAGGGGGAAGAGGGTCTCGCCCCACTCGCCGCGGCCGGTGTGGATGTCGGAGTGGCAGATGCCCGCGTAGGCGATGTCGATGAGGACGTCCTTCGGGCCGAGGTCGCGGCGCTCGATGGTGGTCGCCTCGAAGGGCTGGCCGGGGCCGGCGGTGCTGCGGGCGTGAACGGTGGTGGGCACGGTTCTCCTCCGTCTGCTGGGGGTTCGGATGGGGTTGCCGTCCATCCTGCGGGAGGGGCGCGGGTCGCGCACGACGGGTCGCGGGGCCCCCGCGCAGCGGGCTGCCTACCGTGGGGTCGTGGTCACCGGTCCCGCCCCCGAGGGCTACCTGCCCGGGTCGGCGGGGCTCCGGCGCGCCTCCTGGGCGCTGTTCCTCGCCGGGGTGGCGGTCTTCGCCCTGCTCTACGCACCGCAGCCGCTGCTGCCGCTGCTGTCGGCCGACTTCGCCGTCACCCCCGCCGGCGCCACGCTCGCGGTGTCGGCCGCCACCGCCGCCCTCGCCGTCGGCCTGCTCGTGGCGGGGCCGCTGTCGGAGCGCCTCGGGCGCACCCGCCTCGTGCACGCCTCCCTGGTGGCCTCCAGCGCCCTGGGGCTGCTGGCGCTGCTCGCCCCCACGTGGGACTGGCTCGTGGCGGTGCGGGCGGTGCAGGGACTGGCGCTGGCGGGGCTGCCCGCCGTGGCCGTCGCCTACCTGCGCGAGGAGGTGCACCCGCTGGCCGCTGGCCGGGCGACCGGGCTCTACGTGGGCGGCAACGCCATCGGCGGCATGCTCGGCCGCCTCCTCTCCTCCGGTCTGGCGGAGCTGGGCGGGTGGCGGGCCGCGCAGGGCGGGGTGGCCGCGCTGGGCCTGGTCTGCGCAGCGCTGGTGTGGTGGCTGCTGCCGCGCTCGCGCCGGTTCGCCCCGGCCCCGTCGGGGCTGCGGGCCCTGGGCCGGCGCACCCGCGGCGTCGTCAGCGACCCCGCGCTGCTGGGCCTGTACGGCCTGTCGCTGGCGCTCATGGGCTCCTTCGTGGCCGTCTGGAACGCCATCGGCTTCAGGCTGGAGTCACCCCCGTACTCCCTCGGGCCGGCCGTCGCCGGGCTCGTGTTCACCGTCTACGCGCTGGGGTCGGTGAGCTCGGCGCAGGGCGGCCGGCTCGCGGACGCGCTCGGCCGGCGCGTCGTCGTCCCGGTCGCCGTGGTGGTCATGGCCGCGGGGCTGGCCGTGACGGCCGCGCCGCCGCTGTGGGCCGTGGTGGCGGGGATGGCCCTGTTCACCGCGGGCTTCTTCGCCGCGCACGGCGTGGCCAGCGGGTGGGTGGCAGCGCGCGCCGGCGCCGCCGGCCGGGCCACGGCGCAGGCCGCGTCCACCTACCTGTTCGCCTACTACGTCGGCTCCTCCCTGGGCGGCACGGCCGGTGGCGCGGCGTGGTCGGCCGGGGGCTGGGGCGCGGTGGTGCTGCTCGCGGGCGGGGCGGCGCTCCTGGCGCTGGTGCTGGCGGTCCTGCTCGCGCGCACGCGCTCCCTCCTCACCGCCCCCGACGACGACGAGGGGCGTCGCGGACCGCAGGTGCCGCCACCGGCACCGCCGACCGGGTGAGCCCGCCGGGCACCGCCTCCAGACGGGGTCCGTGGTGGACGAAGCCCGTAGAGGTGCCCATGCGGGGCGCCGCGCTGGAGGGAGGCCGGGCAGTGGAGAGGACCGTTGCGCTGGCGCCCCTGCCGGGGCTGCTGACGGGGCTGCTGACGGGGCTGCCGGCGGGCGAGCTGTGGGCCGTGGCGGGCGCGTCCCTCTCCTGCGCCGCGCTCGTGGCGCTGCTCGTCCTCCTGCGCCGGCAGCAGGTCCGGCAGACGGCTCTGCTGCGCACGGACCCGCTCACCGGCCTGGGCAACCGCGTGCTGCTCGCCGAGGCCGGCGAGCGCGTGCTGGCCGGGCTGCCCGACCTCGACGGCGACGGCCGCCACGGCCCCGGCCTGCTGCTGCTGGACCTGGACGGCTTCAAGGACGTCAACGACACGCTCGGCCACGCCGCCGGCGACACCCTCCTCGTGCAGGTCGCCCACCGGCTGTCCAGCGCCGCGCCGGCGGGTGCCGTGGTCGCGCGCCTCGGCGGTGACGAGTTCGCCGTCCTGCTGACCACTCCCGTCACCACCGCGCAGGCGGTCCTGCACGGCAAGCGGCTGCTCGCCGCGCTCGGCGCCGGAGGGTTCACCGCCGACGGCGTGGACCTGGACATCACCAGCAGCATCGGCGCCGCCGTGGCCCCCTCGGCCGGCCGCACCGTGGGAGAGCTGCTGCGGCACGCCGACCTGGCCATGTACGAGGCCAAGCGGTCCCGCTCCGGCGTGCTCCCGTACACCCCTGACCTGGCGCCGGACAGCAGCGACGGCCTCACCACCCTCGCGCTGCTGCGCCAGGCGATGGACCAGGGCGAGCTGCGGCTGCTCTACCAGCCCGTCGTCGACGCCGGCACGCGAGAGCTCCGCGCGTTCGAGGCGCTGCTGCGCTGGGACCACCCCACCCGCGGGCTGCTCATGCCCACCGAGTTCCTCCCGCTGGCCGAGCGCACCACCCTGGTGCGCCCGCTGACGCGCTGGGTGGTGCTCACGGCCGTGCGCCAGGCCGCCGCGTGGCGCCGCGCCGGCCTCGACACCACCGTGGCCGTCAACGTCTCGGCGTCCGTCCTGGAGCCCGGCCTGCTGGGCATCGTCGACGAGGCCCTCGCCCGCAGCTCCTGGCCCACCTCGCAGCTGGTGCTGGAGATCACCGAGACGGCCGTGGCCAGCGACGCCGGCGAGGCGCTCGAGGTGGTCCGCGCCCTGGCCGACCGCGGCATCCGGATCTCCGTGGACGACTTCGGCGCCGGCTACACCAGCCTGGGCCAGCTGCGCGAGCTCACCGCGCACCAGCTCAAGGTGGACCGGCAGTTCGTCACCGACCTGCTCGGCGGTCCCGAGGACGAGGCCATCGCGGCCAGCATCATCGACCTGGGCCACCGCCTGGGCCTGCAGGTCATCGCCGAGGGCGTCGAGAGCAGCGCTGTGGCGGACCGCCTGCGCGACCTCGGCTGCGACGAGCTGCAGGGCTACTGGGTGGGCCGGCCGATGGGCGCGGAGCTGGCGCTGGCGCGCTGGCAGCCCCAGCCGGAACCCGGGCCCGGGGCGGCGGCGCAGACCGCGCAGAACGGGTCAGCGGCCACCAGCGCCTGAGGCCCGTCAGCAGTCGCGCCACACCAGCACGAGGGCGCGGTCGTCGGACTCCTCCACCCCCGCGGCGTCCACCAGCCGCTCCGCCGCCCCCTCGCGCCACCCCGACCGGCCCGCCTCCTCGGCGAGCGCCCGCAGCGCCTCGGTGCCCACCGACAGGTCCTCTCCGGGCACCTCCACCATGCCGTCGGTGCACAGGTACAGCGCCTGCCCCGGCAGCAGCCGGCCCGTGACCTCCGGGAAGTCGACGTCGGGCACCAGGCCCAGCGCCGGGCCACCCTCGTCGTCGAGGAGGCGCCACGGCTGGCCCGCGCCCCCCGTCCCCGGCGCCGGGTGCCCCGCGCACCGCACGCGGAAGTCACCCGAGACCAGGTCGACCGCCAGGTGCACGGCCGTGGCGAACCCCTCCGGCCAGTCCTGCCGCAGCAGGTAGGCGTTGGCCGCGGGCAGGAAGCCCTCGACGGGCATCGCCCCCAGCAGTCCCCCGAACGCCCCCGAGAGCAGCAGCGCCCGCGTCCCCGCGCCCTGCCCCTTGCCGGACACGTCCACCAGCACCACCTCGAGCAGGTCCCCCTGCCGGCCGCGCGTGCGGGTGGCCACCACGAAGTCGCCGCTGAAGGCGTCGCCGAAGGCCGGCCGCAGCTCCGTCTCCACGTGCCACTGCCCCGGCAGCGCAGGCACCCGCCCCTGGCTGCGCAGCCGGTCCCGCAGGTCCACGAGCATCGCGTCGCCCAGGGTGCCCTGGACGCCCAGCCGCTCCCGGCTGCGCACGAACAGGGCCACGAGCACACCGGTGGCCCCGAGCAGCAGCAGGTCCCCCGGCCGCGTCCCGATCCCGCCCAGCGCGGGCACCGACGTGGTCAGCGCGGCCCCGGCGGCGGCCACGAGGTACAGCAGCACCATCGTGCGCATCCGCAGGAAGAAGCCGCCCAGGAGCAGCACGAACACCATGGCGCTGGTCGGCGCCCACCGGGGCGCCAGCGCCCCGGTGACGGCGACGACGACGGCGAGCGCGGTCAGCCACAGCAGCAGCCAGGCCTGGCGCGGCATGGTGCGGGGCATGAAGCGAGCGCCCAGCCGGCGGACGACCCGTCGGCGGCGCCGGTCGAGCCAGCGCGCGGCGCGGTGGAGGCGCAGGCGCACGGCCCGACCCTAGCCGGGGCCCAGCCGGCCATCCGGCGTTCACCGACTCCCGCGCGCGTCCCCCACGCCTTCCCCAGCGCACTCGCGCACCCGAGTGCGCCTTCTACCGGCTCCGAACCAGCACTCGCGCACCCGAGTGCTGGTTCGACGGCCTTGGGAGGTCACGGAGGAGCGGCGCGGAGGCCCGTGGTCGTCACGAGCCTCGTGGCGGACGTCAGGCGTCGAAGGGCGAGACCTGCGTGCCCGGCGCCTGGCAGGTGGGGCACCAGAAGAGGTTGCGGCCCTCCACCACGGTGGTGGAGACCGGCGTCGAGCAGATCCGGCACGGCAGCCCGGTGCGCCGGTAGACGTAGTGGGCGCCCGCCTGGCCCCGGCGCACGGGCGTGCCGTCGGCCTCGTCGTCGCGCTTGCCGCGGTCCACCGGACGCGTGGTGACGATGCGCCCGGACCTCACGCCCGCCTTCATGAGCACGCGCAGGTCGGCGTAGACGCCCTCCAGGCGCTCGGGCTCGACGTCGCGCCCGCTGGCGAACGGGTCGATACCGGCCCGGAACAGCGCCTCGGCGCGGTAGATGTTCCCGGCGCCGGCCAGCACGTCCTGGTGCATGAGCAGCGCGCCGATCGTCACCCGCGAGCGCCGCGCTCGCTCCACGAAGCGCTCCGCGCCGTCGTCGGCACGCAGCGGGTCGGGGCCGAGCCGGTGGCGCAGCTCGTCGACCTCGGGGCGGACCATGACCTCGCACGCCGTCGGGCCGCGCAGGTCGGCCCAGCGCAGCGGGCCGGCGCCCTCGGCGGCGTCCAGCGTCACCAGCCGCAGCCGGACCTGGCCCACGGGGGCCGGAGGCCCGGCCGGCGCGCGGCCGCCGCCGTCGTCGTCCTGCTCGCCCTCGCCGACGGAGGCGTCGGAGGTGCCGAAGAAGACTTTGCCGTACAGGCCCAGGTGCACGTGCAGCCACCGCTGCGGCTCGCGGCGGGTGCTCGCGGCGGCCGGGGAGAACCCCACGAGGAGGTGCTTGCCCACGGCATCGGAGCGGACCACCCGGTGGCCGTCGAGCAGGGCGGCGCCGTCGGCGAACCTGCCCTGGGGGCTGCTCGCCTCGACGACGCGGCCGCCGAAGGCGTCGCGGACGGAGCGGGCGAGGCGGTGGAGGGTGTGACCTTCAGGCACGAGGGTCGAGCCTGCCCCCTCGCGACGATCAGCGCTCGGTGAGGTGCTCGGTCTCCCACGCGGTCATGAGGTCGAGGCGGCGCTGGTGGCGCTCGTCACCGCTGAACGGGGTGGCGAGGAACGCGTCGACGATGGCGGTGGCGTCCTCGACGGAGTGCATGCGCGCGCCCACGCTGACGATGTGCGCGTCGTTGTGCTGGCGCGCCAGCTGCGCGGTCTCCAGGCTCCACGCGAGCGCCGCGCGGATGCCGGGCACGCGGTTGGCGGCCAGCTGCTCGCCGTTGCCCGAGCCGCCCAGGACGATGCCGAGGGCCTCCACACCGGCGCGCACGTCAGAGCGGACCGCCACCGAGCAGGGGATGCAGAAGTCGGGGTAGTCGTCGAGCGCGTCGTAGGCCTCGGGCCCGTGGTCGACGACCTCGTGGCCCTCCGCGGTGAGGTGCTCCACGAGGTGCTGCTTGAGCTCGAAGGCGGCGTGGTCGCTGGCGATGTGGACGCGCACGGCGCTCATCCTGGCACTGCCGCGTCCACCGGCCCCACCCCGTCCGCGATCACGGGCGTCCGCCACCCCGGGTGGTGGCGGACGCCCGTGGTCGTGGACGGGTGGTCGGTCAGTCGAAGACCGGGCCCTGCGTGCGGGTGCGCTTCAGCTCGTAGAAGCCCGGGTAGGCGGCCACCGCGGTGACGCCGTCCCAGAGGCGCCCGGCCTCCTCGCCCTTCGGGGCGGGGGTGATGACGGGGCCGAAGAAGGCCGGCCCCTGCTCGCCGTCCTTCCCGGCCACGCCGATGACCGGGGTGCCGACGTCGTCGCCGACGCGGCTGATCGCCTCGTGGTGGGAGGCCTTGAGCTGCTCGTCGTACTCGGTGCTGTCCGCGAAGCGGACGAGGTCCGCCGGCAGGCCCGCGTCGGCGAGCCCACCGACCACCGCGGCGTGGAAGTCCTTCTCGCCGCCGGGGTGGATGCGGGTGCCGATGGCGGTGTAGAGCGGCTCGACGACCTCCTGGCCGTGCAGCTCCTTGGCGGCGGTGACCACGCGCACCGGGCCCCACGCCTTCTTCATCATCTCGGCGTACTCCTCGGGCAGGTCGCGCCCGTCGTTGAGCACCGCGAGGCTCATCACGCGGAAGGTCACGTCGATGTCGCGGACCTTCGCGGCCTCGAGGATCCAGCGGGAGGTCATCCACGCCCACGGGCAGATGGGGTCGAACCAGAAGTCGACGGGGCTCTTGGAGGCGCTCTGCGCTGCGTCAGTCATGCCACCGATAACACCACTGGACCGGCTCGTCTGCCCGGCCTGCCTGCGTGGCAGCATCTCCCGGGTGCTGAGCAGCCACCACGAGGACGGGGCCGGGCAGCCGGCCGACCACCAGCAGGGCATGAACCTCTCCCGGGCGGAGGCGGCCGAGCGCGCCGCGCTCGTCGAGGTCAGCTCCTACGACGTCGAGCTGGACCTGACCGACCGCGGCGGGGCCCCCACGACGTTCCGCTCCCGCACCACGGTGAGGTTCACCGCGCGCGAGGGCGCCTCGACGTTCCTGGACCTCGTGGCCCCCCACGTGCACGAGGTCGTGCTGAACGGGCAGGCGCTCGACGCCCACGAGGTCGCCGACGGGGTGCGCGTGCAGCTGCACGGGCTCGCGGCGGAGAACGAGGTCGTCGTCGTCGCCGACTGCGCCTACATGAACACGGGTGAGGGCCTGCACCGCTTCGTCGACCCGGTGGACGGCGAGGTCTACCTGTACTCGCAGTTCGAGGTGGCCGACTCGCGCCGCGTGTTCGCGGTGTTCGAGCAGCCCGACCTCAAGGCGGTCTTCACCTTCACGGTGACCGCCCCCGACCACTGGACGGTCGTCTCGGTCTCCCCCACCCCCGAGCCGGAGCCCGCCCACGAGGGCGCCGCCACCTGGCGCTTCGCCCCCACGCCGGTGCTGTCCAGCTACGTCACGGCGATCGTCGCGGGGCCGTACCACGTCGAGCGCGGCGAGCTCACCAGCAGCGACGGCCGCACCGTGCCGCTGGGCGTGTTCTGCCGCAGGAGCCTGGCCGAGCACCTCGACGCCGACGAGGTCATGGACATCACGCGGGCGGGCTTCGCCTTCTACGAGGGCCTGTTCGAGATCCCCTACCCGTTCCCCAAGTACGACCAGCTCTTCGTGCCGGAGTTCAACGCCGGCGCCATGGAGAACGCCGGCGCGGTGACGTTCCTGGAGCGGTACGTCTTCCGGTCCAAGCCGACCGAGGCGGTGGTGGAGCGCCGCGCGGTGACGATCCTCCACGAGCTCGCGCACATGTGGTTCGGCGACCTCGTCACCATGCGCTGGTGGGACGACCTGTGGCTCAACGAGAGCTTCGCGGAGTACGCCTCCACGCTGGCCACCGCCGAGGCCACCCGGTGGACCGACGCGTGGACCACTTTCGCCTCCATGGAGAAGGCGTGGGCCTACCGGCAGGACCAGCTCCCGTCCACCCACCCGATCGTCGCCGACATGGTCGACCTCGAGGCGGTCGAGGTGAACTTCGACGGCATCACCTACGCCAAGGGCGCCAGCGTGCTCAAGCAGCTGGTCACCTACGTGGGGCGCGAGGCGTTCTTCGAGGGCGTGCGCCGCTACCTGCGCGCCCACTCCTTCTCCAACGCCACCCTCGCCGACCTGCTGCGCGAGCTCGAGGCGACCTCGGGCCGCGACCTGGCCTCCTGGTCGGGCGTGTGGCTGGAGAAGGCCGGCGTCACCACGCTGCGGCCGGAGGTCCACACCGCGGAGGACGGCTCCATCACCTCGCTGGTGGTGCTGCAGACCACCCCGCCGGAGCACCCGGTGCAGCGCCCCCACCGCCTGGCCGTGGGCTTCTACGACCTCCACGTGCCGGGCTCGGGCGACCACACGGCCGCTGAGGACGACGACGACGCGGGCGACGCACCGGCCGCTGGCGCCGCGCCGCGCCTGGTCCGGACGGGCCGGGTGGAGGTCGACCTCGACGGCGAGCGCACCGACATCGCTCCCCAGCTGGGCGAGCTGGCCGGGCGGGACGCCCCTGACCTGCTGCTCCTCAACGACGACGACCTCGCGTACGCGAAGGTCCGGCTCGACCCGTCGTCCCTGGCCACCGCGGTGGAGCACCTGTCGGCCATCGAGGACGCGCTGCCGCGCACGCTCGTGTGGTCAGCGGCCTGGGACATGGCCCGTGACGCGGAGATGGCCGCGCGCGACTTCGTGGACCTCGTGCTCGACAACGCCGCGGTGGAGTCGACGCCGGCGACGTCGTCGGTGCTGCGCACGCTGCTGCAGCAGCTGACCAGCGCCGCGCGGCTCTACACCGCGCCGGGACACCGCTACGACGTCGTGGCCGGTGTGGCCGCCTCGCTGCTCGACCTGGCGCGCGCCGCCGAGCCCGGCAGCGACGCGCAGCTCCAGCTGGCCACCGCGGCCGCGGGCTGGGCGCGGACGCCGGAGCAGCTCGACGCCGTGGCCGGGTGGCTCTCCGGCGACGCACCGCTGGAGGGGCTCACGGTCGACACCGACCTGCGCTGGGAGCTGCTCACCGCGCTCGTCGTCGAGGGGCGCGCTGGGGAGGCCGAGATCGCGGCGGAGCTCGCCCGCGACGACACCGCCTCCGGACGCCTCGCCGCCGCCGGCGCGCGGGCCGCGGTCCCGGACCCCGGCGCCAAGCAGGCGGCGTGGTCGCAGCTGGTGGCCTCCTCGGCGGAGCCGGGCCTGGCCAACGCCGAGCGCGCCGCCGTCATCGGCGGGTTCGCGCGCGTGCACGACGCGGAGCTGCTGGAGCCGTTCGTCGAGCCGTACTTCGCCTCCATCGAGGGCACCTGGCGGATGCGCACCAACGAGATCGCCCAGCAGGTGGTGACCGGGCTCTACCCGGTGCTGCTCGCCTCGCCGGCACTGCTCGAGCGCACCGACGCGTGGCTCGCGCAGGCCCCGGAGGACCTGCCGGCGCTCAAGCGCCTGGTCAGCGAGCAGCGCGACGGCGTCGCCCGCGCCCTGCGCGCCCAGGAGCGCGACCTCCAGCGCTGACGGCGCTGATCGGCGCGACCCGACGTCAGGGCCCGTCCTCGCACGTGCGAGGGCGGGCCCTGACGTCCTTCCCCTTCCCGCACTCTCCGCGGCGAGTGCGGAGGGGGTGAGGGCGGGTCAGCCCTGGGCGGCGCCGCTGGCTGCGGGCTGGTCGCCCGCGGCTCCGCCCCCGGGCGCGGGCGCCGCGCCCGGGCCGCTCTGACCGCCCTGAGCGGTCTGGCCGGGCTGGGCTGTCTGGCCGGGCTGGGCTGTCTGGCCGGGCTGGGCGGGCTGGGCGGTCGGGCTGCCGCCGGTAGCCGGGGTGGCAGCGGGACCGCCACCGCCACCGCCACCGGAGGCAGGAGCAGGTGCAGGAGCGGGCACGTACACCGGCGGCGGGGTGCCGATCTCGCTCTGCGGCGGGTCCGTGAAGCCCTGCTGGGGGGTGCCCGCCAGCGCCCGGTCCATGTAGGCCTTCCACAGGGGCGCCGCCAGGGTGCCGCCGTACATCTGCGGGTAGTAGCGGCCAGCGATCCGGGCGCCGTTCAGCGACGTGCTGCTGCCGGGCACCCCGATCCACACCGAGGTCGCCAGCTGGGGCGTGTAGCCGGTGAACCACGCGGCCACGGAGCCGTCGGTGGTGCCGGTCTTGCCGGCGGCCACCCGGCCGTCCGCGAGGCCGTCGCCGGTCGCGGTGCCCTCCGTGAGCACGTGCTCCAGCGCGTACGTGACGCCGTTGGCGACGTCCTGCGAGATCGCCTGGTGGCACTGCGGGCCGGGCACCGGCAGGGCCTTGCCGTCGGCGCCCGTGATCGAGGTGATGGTCATCGGCGCGCAGTACGAGCCCTGCGCGGCGAAGCCCGCGTACGCCGCGGCGACCGTCAGCGGTGAGACGCTGTCGATGCCGAGGGTCATCGCCGGGGTGACGGTGAGGTCGGTGCTCGGCGTCCCGGTCGGGTTGCTGCTGTCCGGCTGGGCCTTGTGCATGCCCAGCGCCTGCGCGGTGGCCGCGACGTCGCACAGCGGCAGCTGGTCCTCCATCGCGGCGTAGCCGGTGTTGATGGAGTCCGCGGTGGCGTGCAGCACCGTCATCGAGGAGCTGCCTTCACCGTCCCCGGCGTTCTTCGGGTCCCACGGCGGGCCGGTGTAGTGCGCGCCGGCCGGCTCGCAGCTGCCGTACTGCCAGCTGCTGTCGGGGAAGGCGCGCTGGCTGCCGTCCACCGTGTCGTACAGGGAGCCGCCGGCGGCGAGCCAGGTGGCCAGCACGAAGGGCTTGAAGGTGGACCCGGGCTGGAAGCCGGAGGAGCCGCCGCTGCTCCTGTCGGTGTTGAAGTCGACCGAGGTGGCCGTGGCGGGTGCGTCCGGGGAGGTGCTGTACGTGCGGTCCTGCGCCATCGCCACGACCTTCCCGGTGCCGGGTTGCACCGAGACGATGGACGCCCCGACGTGCTGGCCCGCCACCGTCGAGCTGTCGGCGGGCACGGCGCGGTCCACCTCCTCGGACGCGGCCCTCTGCTTGGCGGGGTCCAGGGTGGTGGTGATGGTCAGGCCACCGCGGTAGAGCTCCTGCAGGCGCTGCGCCTGCGTGCCGCCGAACGCGTCGTCGGTGCGGAACTGGGTCACGACGTCGTCGCAGAAGTACGCGGCGGACCCGGCCTGGGCGCAGCCGTTGGGGGTCGGCTGCACGTCGAGCTCCTGCGCGACCGGCAGCGCCTCGGCGGCGTCGTGGTCGGCCTGGGAGATGGTGCCCAGCTGCAGCATGCGGTCCAGGACGGTGTCCCGCCGCTGCTGGGCGGCCTGCGGGTGCTGCACCGGGTCGTACCCGGACGGGTCCTGCACCAGGCCGGCCAGCAGAGCCGCCTGCGGCAGGTCGAGCTGGGAGGCCGGCTTGCCGAACCAGTGCTCGCTGGCGGCCTCCACGCCGTACTGGCCGCCGCCGAAGTTCGCGATGTTGAGGTAGTCCTCCAGGATCTGGTCCTTGGAGAGCTCCTTCTCCGCGGCGATCGCCAGCCTCATCTCGCGCAGCTTGCGCACGTAGCCGTCCAGGCCCGAGCGCACCGTGACGTCGTCGAAGGCCTTCTGCCGGTCAGCGGCCGAGGCGTCGGGCGGCAGGGCCGCCAGCGCCTCCTCCACCTGCACGTTCTTGATCCACTGCTGGGTGAGCGTGGAGGCGCCCTGCACGTCGCCGCCCCTGGCGTCGTCCACGACGGCGCGCACCAGGCCCCGCGGGTCCACCCCGCCGTGCTCGTAGAAGCGGTCGTCCTCGATGTCGACGACGGCCTTCTGCATGACCGGTGCCACCTGGGCGAGCGGCACGTCGATGCGGTCCTCGTAGTAGAACGTGGCCATCAGCGAGCCGTCGGCGTAGAGGATCCGGGACTGCTGGCTCAGGGCCGGCTGGTCGAGCGAGGCCGGCAGCCCGTCGAACCCCGCGACGGTGTCGTTGCTGGCCTGGCCCACGGCGATGACAGCGGGGGCGGCGAGCCCGGCGGTGAGCACGCCGGCGCCGGTGCTGGCGGCCACGAAGCCCGCCAGCAGCCTCGCGGCGCGCCCCAGGGAGGTCCTGCGCCGGCGCTCGCTCCTGCCCGCGTCGCCGCCCTCTGCCGAGCCTCGGGTGGTGCGTAGCGGCATGTCGCGGACGGTACCCAGGGCACCCGAGCAGCACCTGGACGCGTCCTGGACGGGAGGTGGGTGCTCAAGGAGACGGACGGCGGCGCCGATGCTGCGGCGTGCACCACCCCGCTCCGCTCGCGGCCCCCCGGGGCCCGACGGTGGTCGCCTGGTGATCGGGCCGGCCTTCCCCCAGGTCCTGGAGGCGGCGCGCACCGGAGCGCCCTGGGCGCTGGAGGCGCTCTACCGCGAGCTCGCCGGTCCCGTCACCGGGTACCTGCGCCTGCACGGCGCCGCCGAGCCCGACGACCTCGCCAGCGAGGTCTTCGTCGGCGTGCTCACCGGCGTCGGCGGCTTCGTGGGTGACGAGGCCGGCTTCCGCGCGTGGGTCTTCACCATCGCCCACCGGCGCCTGGCCGACTCCTGGCGCCGCGCCTCGCGCCGGCCCGCGCTGGCCGACGTCGACGTGCACGACCACGCGGCGACCGCGGCCCTCACCGGGGGTGACGCCGAGGAGGAGGCCCTCGCCTCCCTCGGCACCTCCCGCGTGCACGACCTGTGCGCGCGGCTGCCCCGCGAGCAGCGCGCCGTCGTCCTCCTGCGGGTGCTCGGCGACCTCTCCGTGGCCGAGGTCGCCCGCGTGCTCGGGAAGACGCCCGCGTCCGTGAAGGCCCTGCAGCACCGGGGCCTGCTCACCCTGTCGGCTCAGTGCGGAGACGACCGCGCGACCCCGCGGGCCTCCGCGGCGATGACGGAGACGAGATGACCGCAGACCGCACGGGAACGAGCACCCGCTCCTTCGACGAGGACCTCCGCGCGCTGCGCGCGGACGGTGACGCGCTGTCGGCGGCGCGGCTGGAGGCCTTCGCGCGCGACGTGCGCGCCGAGGCCCGCCAGCCGCACCGCCCCAGCGCCGACCTCGCCGTCCTGCTGGCCACGGGTCACCTCAACGACACCGCCGCCGAGCCCGCCCGGGCCGGTGGCGCACACCCCGTCGCACCGTCCGCGGTGCGACCCGTGCTCTCGTGGAGGCACCCCGTGACCGCGACCCGCCAGCTCCTGTCCGCCACCGCCCGCCGCGTGGCCGCCGCCGGCGCCGCGCGCGCCTCCGCCGCTGCCGGCGCCGTGCTCGTCGTGAGCGTGGTCGGCGCGGGTGCCGCCGGCGCGCTGCCGGGCCCGGTGCAGGACCGCTTCGCCGCCACCGTCTCCGCGGTGACGCCGCTGGACCCACCGACCAGCGGCAGCACCAGCGGCCCCTCAGACACCCCGACCACCGAACCGACCACCGAACCGACCAGCGAGCCGACCAGCGAGCCGACCAGCGAGCCGACCAGCGAGCCGACCGGCGCTCCCACCACGGCGCGCACGGACCTCCCCTCCGAGGCCCCGTCCGACACCGCGTCGATCCCCTCGGACGCGCCGACCACCGCTGAGCCCTCCGAGGACGACGGCGACCACGGCGGCTCGACTCCCTCGTCCAGCCCGACGTCGGTGCCCGTCGCCCCGCCGACCAGCGGCGGCATGGGCGGGTGGGTGAGCAGCCAGGCGCGCTCCGGTGGTGTGGACGGCCAGGCGGTCAGCGGCGCGGCCCACGCCCGCAACGACGCCCGCCGCGAGGGGCGCTCCGGTGCCACCGCGGCTCCCAGCAGCGCCCCCGCGCCGACGGCGGGCGGGCCCTGGGCAGCGCCCACCTCGTCGTCGTCCTCCTCCGCCGCGCTCCGCAGCGGTGACGACGGCGGCGCCTCCCACGGCCGCGGCAGCGGCTCCGGCAAGGACCGCTGACCCCCCGCTCCCCGCCGCCGAGAGGGGCGGCGGGGAGGGCGGGGCCTCAGGAGGCGGGGGCGAGCAGCGCCTTCGCGTACGGGGTCAGGTAGGGCGTGACCGTGGTCCACGGGACCGTGTACTGCGGCATCCCGTGGGGGCCCAGCTGGTAGTCCTGGAAGGTGAAGGTCATGCCCTGGGAGCCGGTCTGCCAGGCCGACCAGTTGGCGGAGGTCGGCGCCAGCCCGTCGGAGCCGGACACGTCGAACCCGTCGGCCTTCGCCTGCTGCACGACCACCGGCGCGAACGCCTGCAGCGCCTTCTTCTGGTCGGTGAAGAGCTGGTCGAGCGTCACCGGCGCGCCGGTGGCCGCGACGAGCACCACGGTGTTGTCCACGTCGGTCGGGTGGGCGGCGCCCTCGAAGTAGTCGGCCATGGGGATGTCCACCTGCACGGTGCGGCCGTCGTTGGTGGTCAGCGACGCCTCACCGGCCAGCTGGTGCTTGCTCTCCGGGTCGTCGCCGTTCTCGGTGGCGGACCCCGTGATGGCGCTGCCCGCCGAGGCCTGGATGCGCCGGTTCACCTCGGCCACGGCGGCGGAGGGACCGGAGAAGGTCGGCACGCTGATGTCCCAGGTGAAGCCGCCCTTGGTCCCCTGGAGGTGCTTGACGGGTCCCGGGGTGAGCGGCGCCACCACCGTGACCGCCCTCGCCGCGGCCGAGGACGAGGACGACGACGGCGACGCCGAGGAGGCGCTGGCCGAAGCGGAGGTGGCCGCCGTGGACGCCTCCGGGGTGACCGTGGACAGCGGCGCGGTGGAGCGCGGGCCGGACGCGTCCGCGGAGCCGCCACCGCACGCGGTGAGCAGCAGCACCGAGGTCAGGGAGCCGGCGGCGAGCAGCGCGCGGGCGGGGATGGAGCCGCGGAGGAGGCGTAAGGGCACGGCGCGGACCTTAGGCCCGCCACCTGGGGCAGCGCCTCCGACACGCCGCACGCCCACCCCACGGCGGACACCCCGTGATCACGGGCGTCGTGCGCGCCGCCCCGGCCACCGGGGGGGCTCAGAAGCCGGTGTGCGTGGGCCAGGCGGTGGGCTGCCACGCCAGCTGCGCCGAGAGCCTCGCCACGGCAGCCGCCTCGCCGCGCACCCGCCCGGCCGCCGCCAGCGCCACCAGCGGGGTCTCCCCCAGGTAGGCCGCGGAGAGCGCCCCGACGTCGCAGGTGACGTCCGGCTCCGCCGCGGTCGGGACGGCCACCACGCGCCCGCCCTCGAGGTCGAGGCGCCACCGGCCGCCGGCCAGGCCGAGCGGGTCGTGGACCTCCAGCACGCACGCCCCGGGCGGCCCGAGCCAGCCGCGAGCCCCGAGCGCGGCGGGCACGTCGAGCAGCCGCGCCCAGAACTGGTCGCTGCCCTCCCCGCCGATCGCCCGGCGGGGGTCGTGCAGGAGGTGGGGCAGCGGGTCGTCGGCGGGACGCTCGGTGGCCCGCACCCGGTCGACCAGGTCCACCGAGAGCAGGTGCCGCCACAGGGCGGCGTGCGCGGCGCCGGTGGCGGCGAAGAGGTCGTGCACCTCCAGGACGGTGTCGTGCCGCATGCCCTCCCACCGCTCGCGGGTGCGGTACCGCGCGACGCCCACCGCCGCCCCGGCGGCGTCGCGGGCCAGCAGCGCCGGCCGCAGTGCCTTGGCGTCGTGGTCGGGGCCGGGCGCGAGACCCAGCAGGTCGTCCCAGTAGTGGTCCGGGCGGCGCACCGCCCCCGGGCGCCCGGCGGCCACGGCGGCGTGCAGCGCGGGTGCGTCGGCGCGCAGGTCGGCGTCCTGGACCAGCTCGACGCCCACGTCCTCGGCGCCGGCGGGCAGGTGCGCCAGCGCCGCCGGGGCACGCACCTCCAGGGTCTGCCCGCTGACGGCGGGGCCGAACCCGTAGCGCCCGTAGATGGGCGCCTCCCCGGCCACGAGGTAGGCCAGCGGCACCCCGCGCTCGCGCGCCGCTCGCAGGTCGGCGGTGATCATCTGCGTGAGCAGCCCGCGGCGGCGGTGCGTCGGCGCCACCGTCACGGTGCTCACGTGGTCGGCGAGCACCTGGTGGCCCGGCCCACCGGGCACAGGCAGCGGCCAGTCCCAGGACCGGTAGGTGCCCACCACCCGCGCGCCCTCGAAGGCGCCGGTCAGGCGCTGCCCCTGCCACGCCGGCCGCCGCTGCTCGACGTGCTCGGCGGTGACCTTGCCGGGGTTGAGGAACGTGCGCCGCGAGGCGCGGGCCCACTCCAGCTGCTCGCCCTCGGTGACCGCCCTGACCTCGACCCGCTGCCCGCCGTTCACGCCCCCACGCTAGGGGTCGCGGCCGGGCGGGCAGTCAGCCGTCAGTCGTCGTCGCCGCGGCTGCTGACCAGCTCGGCCAGGGACAGCACCCGCGGGCGCTCGCGCAGCTGCTCCACGAGCACCACCTCACCGGCACCGTCCGTCAGCGGCACCCGCCAGTTGGGGTACTCGTCGGACGTGCCGGGCTGGTTCTGCGTGCGGCGGTCCCCGACGGCGTCCGTCAGCGCCACCCCGACCAGCTTGGCCGGCGTGGCCAGCAGGAACGCGTGCAGCGCCTCCACCACCTCGCGCTCGGTGGGCCGCTCCCCCAGCAGGCCGAGGTCGCGCAGCTGCGCGAGCACCGCGGCGCGGTCCGCCTCGTCGGCGGCGCGCTCCTCCTCGATGGACCGGGTGAGCAGGCCGAGCCGGTCGCGCAGCTCGATGTGCTCGCCCGCCAGGTACCCGGCGGTCGGCGGCAGGTCGTGCGTGTTGACGGTGGCCAGGCACAGCTCCCGCCAGGACTGCGGGGGCAGGGGCCGCCCCTCGCCGTCCTTCTCGAACCACAGCACGGACGTGCCGAGCACGCCGCGCTCGGTGAGGTAGCCGCGCACCCACGGCTCCACCAGGCCCAGGTCCTCCCCGACGACGACGGCGCCGGAGCGTGCGGCCTCCAGGCAGAGGATGCCGACGAGCGCGTCGTGGTCGTAGCGGACGTAGGTGCCCATGCCGGGGCCGGAGCCGTTCGGCACCCACCACAGGCGGAACAGCCCGAGCACGTGGTCCACGCGCACGCCGCCGGCGTGGCGCAGGATCGTGCGGACCATGTCGCGCCACGGCGCGTACCCGGCCTCCGCGAGGGCCACCGGCTGCCACGGGGGCTGTGACCAGTCCTGGCCCTGCTGGTTGAACGCGTCCGGCGGGGCGCCCACGGAGACGCCGGTGGCGAGCACGTCGCGCAGCGCCCACGCGTCGGCACCGGAGGGGTGCACGCCCACGGCGAGGTCGTGCATGACGCCGAGCGCCATCCCGGCCTCGGTGGCGGTGGCCTGGGCGCGCGCGAGCTGCTCGTCGCACTGCCACTGCAGCCACTCGTGGAACTCGATGGCTCCGGAGAGCTCCTCGCGCAGGCGCTCCACCAGCGGCGACCCGACCCGTGCCGCCTCGGCCGGCCACGGCTGGCCCTCGCCGAAGTGCTCGATCATCGCCGCCCACAGGGCGTAGTCGGCCAGGCCCCGCCCCTCGCGGACGCGGAAGGCGTCGAAGGCGGCCTGGCGGGCCTGGCTGCGGCCGGCGTCGAAGACGGTCTTCAGCGCGGCGCGCTTGGCGGCCCACACCGCGTCCCGGTCCAGCTGGCCGGCGTCGGTGTTGCGGGCCATGAGCGGCTCGGCCTGCCACTCGACCAGCGCGTGGTCGGTGGCGGGCAGGTAGGCGAACTCCCGGACGTCCTCGACCCGCAGGTAGATCGGGTTGGTGAAGCGCCGGGTGGTGGGCAGGTAGGGGCTGTCCTGCTGGTGGCCCACCGGCTCGGCGGCCAGCAGCGGGTTGATGAGCAGGAAGTCGGCGCCCAGGTCGCGCCCGGACCAGTCGAGCAGCTCCCCGAGGTCGGCCAGGTCACCCAGGCCCCACGAGGCGCGGCTGCGCACCGAGTACAGCTGGGCCATGAAGCCCCAGCGGTGACCGCCGCCGGCGATGGCCTCGGGCAGCTCCAGGTGGTCGGGGGTGACCACCAGCGACGCGGTGGCCGCTGCCGCGGCCTCGCCGCCCCCGGTGGTCACGAGCAGCTCGTGGTAGCCCGTCGGCAGGTCGGTGGGGAGGGCGAAGACCAGCTCCTCGCGGCGCTCGCCGTCCACCTCGCGGGCGACCGGGGCGCCCTCGGCGGCGCTGCGCTCCAGCTCGCGCTGCCCGCCGTCCTCCAGCACCACCGAGACCTGCACCTGCGCGCCGGCCGGCACGTGCACCGGCACGGTGGCCTCCCGGCCGGACCTCACGACGACGACGGGCGGCAGCGCCCGGCGCCACGGCGCCAGCTCGTGCGCGGCCAGAGCGGCCTCGACGTCGTCGTCGGTCAGGCAGGCGATGCCCATGGCGGACAGCACGGCGACGATCGTGGAGCGGGAGACCGTGATGTGGCCGCCCTTCCAGTCCCAGTACTCCGTGGCCACGCCGTTCGCGGCGGCCAGCTCCATGAGCCGGGCGGACGGCGCCTCGGAGGGGTCGATGACGATCGAGGGGGCGTCGGTGGGGTGCACGGAGGTGCGGACCTCCAGGTCCGGTCCGGAGGTGGTGACGGCCCCGCCCCGCCCGTCGTCCTCGCTGCGGGCCAGCACGGACTGCGGGCTGTCACTCACGCGGAGCTCCTGGGGTGGTGCGGGCGCGGCTGCGCGCGTCGTCTGGCGTCGGGGAGAGTACGTCGCCAGCCTGCCCGGCGGGGGCGCGCCGCGCGAGCGGGCGCGCCGGAGCGACCGAGCCCGCTCGAAGGACACCGGCGGAAGGACGGTGTCGCGAGCAGACCCGGCCGTCGGCCCCGGCGCCTAAGGTCGGGAGCCGTGTCGTCGTCGTCCTCCTCCCCCGCGCACCCCGTGGCGTACCCGCCCGCCGAGCGGCTCGACCTGGTCGAGGAGCTGCCGGCCGGTGCTCCCCGCTACCGAATCGCCGACCCCTACCGCTGGCTGGAGGACTCGGGCGACGAGCGCACCCGCGCCTGGTCCGCCGCGCAGGACGCGCTCTTCGCCGCGCAGCGGCAGACCTGGCCGGGCCGCGACGCCGTCGCTGCGCGCGTCGCGCAGCTGCTCAGCGCCGGGGCGGTGGGCCCGCCGGTGTGGCGCGGCGACCGGTGCTTCCGCGCCCGCCGCGACCCGGGCCGCGACCACCCCCAGCTGCTGGTCACCGAGGGGGGCGCGGAGCGGGTCCTCATCGACCCGCTGGTCTGGGACCCCACCGGCCGCACCACGCTCGACTCCTGGCAGCCCTCGCGGGAGGGCCACCTGCTCGCCTTCCAGCTGTCCGAGGGCGGCAGCGAGGAGAGCGTGCTGCGCGTCCTCGACGTCGCCACCGGCGAGGTGGTGGACGGTCCGATCGACAGGGTCCGCTACACCCCCGTCTCCTGGCTGCCGGCGTCCGAGGACCCCGACGACGGCGCAGCGCGGTTCTTCTACGTCCGCCGGCTGCCGCCCGAGGGCCTGCCGGCCGGTGAGGAGAAGTACCACCGCCGGGTGTGGCTGCACCGCGTCGGCTCCGACCCCGACGCCGACCCCGGAGACGGCGGCGACGTCGAGGTCTTCGGCGCCGGCCAGCCCGTCACCACCTACTACGGCGTGGGCACGTCGCTGGACGGCCGGTGGCTGACGGTGACGACGTCGGTGGGCACCTCCCCGCGCTCGGACTGCTACCTCGCCGACCTGGCCGCCGACGGCGGTCTGGCAGCGGGTGTGCCGCAGCTGCGCGAGGTGGCCGTCGGCCTGGACGCGCACACCAGCGCGGGCGTCGGCCGCGACGGCCGCCTCTACGTGGGCACGGACCTCGGCGCGCCCCGCGGGCGCCTCGCCGTCGCCGACCCCACCGGCGCCGCGTCGACCGGCGGCCTGGGCCCGGACCACTGGCGCGACCTCGTCGGCGAGCGCGAGGACGCCGTGCTGGAGGACTACGCCGTCCTCGACGGTCCCGAGCTGGACCAGCCGCTGCTGCTCGTCGCGTGGACCCAGCACGCCGTCGCCCAGCTCACCGTGCACGACCTCGTCAGCGGCGAGCAGCTGCCCGGCGAGCGCGGCGTGGTGGCGCTGCCCGGCGCCGGCAGCCTCGGTGGGCTGCGCGGCCGGCCCGAGGGCGGGCACGAGGCGTGGTTCACCTGGACCTCCACGGTCGAGCTGCCCAGCGTGCTGCGCTGGGACGCCCGGACGCGCGAGCTGGCGGTGGAGTCGACGGCTCCCGGGCTCGCGTCGATGGGTGAGCTGCCCGCCGTCGTCACCCGCCAGCTGGAGGTGACGAGCCTGGACGGCACCGTGGTGCGCGCCCTGGCCGTCGCCCGCGCCGACGCCTTCGCCACCCCCGACGCCTCCGCCCCCGCGGCCCCAGCGCCGACGGTGCTGTACGGCTACGGCGGCTTCGGCCACACCATGACGCCCGGCTACTCCGCCACCGCGCTGGCGTGGGTGGAGGCCGGCGGGGTGTGGGTGGTCGCCGGGCTGCGCGGCGGCAACGAGGAGGGCGAGGCCTGGCACCGCGCCGGCATGCTCGCCGCCAAGCAGAACGTCTTCGACGACTTCCTCGCCGTCGCCGACGCCCTCACCGAGCGCGGCTGGACCACCCCCGCCCAGCTGACCATCAGCGGCGGCTCCAACGGCGGCCTGCTCGTCGGGGCGGCCCTCACGCAGAGGCCGCAGGCGTTCGCCGCGGTGCTGTGCTCGGCGCCGCTGCTCGACATGGTGAGGTACCAGCTGCACGGGCTGGGAGCCACGTGGTCACCGGAGTACGGCGACGCGAACGACCCCGACGACCTCGGCTGGCTCCTCGCCTACTCCCCCTACCACGCGTGCTCGCCCGACCCGGCATCCGTGGAGTACCCCGCGGTGCTCTTCACCGTCTTCGACGGCGACTCCCGCGTCGACCCCCTCCACGCCCGCAAGCTCTGCGCGGCGCTGCAGCACGCCACCCGCTCCGACCCCGCGGTCGCGCCGGTGCTGCTGCGGCGCGAGGCCGGCGTCGGCCACGGCGCCCGCGCGGTGTCGCGGACGGTGCAGCTGGCCGCTGACACGCTCTGCTTCGCCGCCGCGCACACCGGCCTGCGCCTGGGCCAGGACGACGACGCCGGAGCGCCCGCGTGATCGCCGCTGCGCTGACGCACGTCCTGGTCGCCTCGGCGTCCGCCACGGCGACGCCGAGCACGTCGGCGAGCACCACGACCAGCGCGATCGCGAGCGACGTCAGAGACTCCACCCAGGCCGCCTCGAACCTGGCGTGCTCTCCCGGGGACGGCACCTGGTGCGGCCTCATGGTCAACGCCGGCGTGAACGAGACGTTCGCCAAGTTCCTCATGTACTACGGCTCACCGCTGCTGAAGATCGCCGTGATCCTCGTCGCCGGCCTGGTGATCCGGAACATCGCCCACAAGGCCATCGGGGCCCTGGCGGAGCAGATCGCCAACGGCGAGGCCCAGCCGGGGCAGTCGCGGTGGTGGCGCGCCGGGCGGGGCCGCGAGACCCGCGCCTCGGAGTCCAGCACCGCCGCTTCCGGCGGCACGCTGGCGTTCGAGCGGCGCTCGCAGCGCGCGCGGACGCTCGGGTCGGTGCTGCGCAGCCTCACCACCGCGGTGCTCATGACCGTGGTGGCGCTGCTCGTCATCGGGCAGCTGGGGATCCCGCTCGCCCCGCTGCTGGCCGGTGTCAGCGTGGTCGGCGTCGCGGTCGGCTTCGGCGCGCAGACGCTGGTCAAGGACTTCCTCGCCGGGATCTTCATCATCGCCGAGGACCAGTTCGGCGTCGGTGACTCGGTGAACCTCTCCGCGGACGCGCAGGGGACCGTCGAGGCCGTGAGCCTGCGCGTGACCCGGCTGCGCGGCGTGGACGGCACCGTCTGGTACGTCCGCAACGGCGACGTGCTGCGGGTCGGCAACCGCTCGCAGGGCTGGTCGCGGGCGGTGCTCGACATCGACGTGCCGTACTCGGCTGACGCCGCGCGGGTGGCGGAGGTCCTCGACGAGGTCGGCGAGCAGCTCCACGCCGACGAGGAGTGGCGCCGCCACCTGCTCGAGGAGCCCCAGGTGTGGGGCATCGAGGCGCTCAGCCTCGACAAGGTGGTGGTGCGCATCGCGGTGCGCACGGCGCCGCTGCAGCAGTGGTCGGTCTCGCGGGAGCTGCGGGCGCGGATCAAGGCGCGCTTCGACGCGGAGGGCATCGGCCACCCCGTCGACGACGCCGACGAGCCCGCCGACGCCCCCGCCACCGCACCTGCCGCTGCTGCACCGGCCGGCCCGTCGCTGCCGCCCGGCAACCAGGGCCCGCCCACCGGCCCCTCCTCCCACCGCTGACGCTCCGCGGCGATCACGACGGTCCTGCACGCCGGCGGTCCAGCGTCCGCGCCCATCCCCCTCGACGATCGATCATGCAGCTGAGCGCCATCCTGCAGACCTTCAGCGGCCCGCGAGGCAGCCCGCGGACGCTGCGAGCAGCCGACAGCTGCAGGAGGCGCCCCTTCGTTGCAGTTGACGCCCCATCGGTGCCCGCGAAGGGGCGTCAACTGCAGCGAAGGGGCCAGGACTGCACCGGGCCGCAGAGGCCGGCCCGCGACGAGCGGAGGTGACGCGGACCCGCATGATCGTCACAGCGACATGGCGCGCAGGTGCGTGATCGTCGTGGAGGGGTGGGGTGCGGAGGGGCGGAGCGGAGGCGTGGTCGGGGTGCGGGGAGCAGGGCGGCGGCGGAGGATCGCGGCATGGCCGACTCGCCCGGCACCACGCCTGCTGCGCCCGCTGCCTCTGAGGACTGCGACGGCTCGCCCGACGCTCCCGACTGGGCGGGTGACTCCCCCGTCCCCGCCCGCATCGACCTCGCCGGGCTCCCCCGCGGCGAAGGTCGCCTCGCCCTCGTCACGGGCGTCACCGGCTACATCGGCGGGCGCCTCGTACCAGAGCTGCTCGCCGCCGGCTACCGGGTGCGGGCCTTCGCCCGCAACCCCCAGCGCCTGCGCGACAGGCCGTGGGCCGACCGCGTGGAGATGGTCGAGGGCGACGCCTCCGACGCGGAGTCGGTGACGAAGGCCCTCGACGGCGTCGACGTCGCCTACTACCTGCTGCACTCCCTCGGCACCGGGCGCAGCTTCGAGTCGCGCGACCGCCACCTCGCGCTGTGCTTCGGCAAGGCCGCCCGCGAGGCCCACGTCGGTCGCATCGTCTACCTCGGCGGCCTGTACCCCTCCGGCGAGGAGCTCTCGCCGCACCTGCTGGGGCGCAAGGAGGTGGAGGACATCCTCCTGGCCTCCGGCGTGCCGGTGACGGTGCTGCGCGCCGCCGTCATCCTCGGGTCCGGCTCGGCGAGCTTCGAGATGCTGCGCTACCTCACCGAGCGCCTCCCGATCATGATCCGTCCCAAGTGGCTGGCCAACCGGATCCAGCCGATCGCCGTCCGCGACGTCCTGCGCTACCTCGTGGGCGCGGCGGCCATCCCGGGCGACGTCAGCCGCGGCTTCGACATCGGCGGCCCGGACGTGGTCACGTACCTGCAGCTCATGCAGCGGTACGCCAAGGTGGCCGGGCTGCCCAAGCGGTACGCGATCCCGGTGCCGGTGCTCACGCCGCACCTGTCCAGCCACTGGGTCAACCTCGTGACGCCCGTGCCGCACACCATCGCGGGCGCCCTCATCGGCTCGATCGTCCACGAGGTGGTGGTCAAGGAGCGCGACATCACCGAGTTCGTGCCGGACCCGCCCGGTGGCCTGCTCGGCGTGGACGACGCGATCACGCTGGCCCTGGCGCGGGTGCAGGAGTTCGACGTGCAGACGTCGTGGCGCTCGGCGTCCACGCCGGGGGCACCGTCCGACCCGCTCCCGAGCGACCCCGACTGGTCCGGCGGCGCCCTCTACGTAGACGACAGGTCCGGTCCGGTGGACGCGACCCCGCGCCAGCTGTGGACCGTCATCGAGGGCATCGGCGGCGTCAACGGCTGGTACTCGTGGTCCCTGGGCTGGCGCGTGCGCGGCCTCATGGACATCGGTGTCGGCGGTCCCGGGCTGCGGCGCGGTCGCGCCAACCCCTACGACCTCACGGTCGGCGACGCCCTCGACTGGTGGCGCGTGGAGGAGATCCGCGACCTCGAGCTGCTGCGGCTGCGCGCCGAGATGCGCCTGCCCGGCGAGGCGTGGCTCGACCTGTGCGTGGAGACCGACGACTTCGGGCGCACGGTCTTCCGCCAGCGCGCGATCTTCCACCCCAAGGGCCTGAGCGGCTTCCTCTACTGGCAGGCGATCAAGCCCTTCCACGGGGTGGTCTTCGGCGGCATGCAGCGCAACATCGCTTCGGCCGCCGCGGCGGTCAAGGAGAGCGACGAGCGCTGGAAGCCGTCGCGTGCCTCCTGAGGCCGGCGCGCCGGCCGCGCCAGGTGCGCCGGGGGCGCCGTCCCCGCGGGTCGTCTGGATCACCGGCGCCAGCAGCGGCATCGGGTTGGCGACAGCACTCGCGTGCGCCCGGCGCGGCGACCGGCTGCTGCTCTCGAGCCGTGCTCCCGGCCCCCTGGAGGAGGCCGCCCGGCAGTGCCGCGCCCTCGGCGCCGCCGACGTGCAGGTCGCTCCCCTGGACACCGCCGACGACGACGCCGTCCGCCGCGCCTCCGCGGACGCCGTGCGGCGCTGGGGACGCCTCGACGTGGTCGTCCAGAACGCCGGGGTGGCGGCCTACGGCCGCGTCGACGAGGTGCCCGCGGACGTGCTCGCGGGGGTGTTGCGCACCAACGTGCTCGGTGCGGCGCTCGTGGCCGCCGAGGCGGTGCGGACCTTCAGGCACCAGGGCGAGGGCACCCTCGTGGTGGTCGGGTCGGTGCTCGGGCGGATCACCGTGCCGTGGATGGGCGCGTACAACGCGTCCAAGTTCGCGCTGCGCGGGCTGGTCCGCACCATGCAGCAGGAGAACCGGGACGTCCCCGGCATCCGGATCTCGCTGGTGGCCCCGGGCGGGGTGGACACGCCCATCTACGACCAGTCGGCCACGGTGCTGGGGCGGCGCAACCGGCCGCCGTACCCCGTCTCCTCCCCGGGGCACGTCGCGGAGAAGGTGCTGCGCGCGGCCGACAGGTCCGCGGCGTGGCACCGCGAGCTGGACGCCGGGTGGGCCAACCCCGCCATGAAGGCCGCGTACGGGCTGGCGCCGGGCCTGTTCGACCTGCTCTCGCGCCCGGCGATGCGGGCGCTGGGGTTCACGCGGGCCGAGAGGCCGGACGGGCCGGGCAACGTGCTGGCCCCGCGGCCGCACGAGGAGGGCCTGCGCCAGCGGCGATGATGGACGGGTGATGCCGTCGTCGTCCTCCTCCCCCCAGCAGGGTCCCGCGCAGGGCGTCCGCCCCGGGCTGCGCGTGGGCCGGTCCGTGCCCGCCGAGCAGCAGAGCTTCTACGAGGCGGTGGGCGGGCACGTGACGTTCGTGCGGCTGGTCGACGCGTTCTACGAGGGCGTCGCGCAGGACCCGCTGCTGCGCCCCATGTACCCCGAGGAGCAGCTGGACGGCGCCCGCGAGCGCCTGACGCTCTTCCTCGAGCAGTACTGGGGCGGTCCGACCACGTACTCCGAGACCCGGGGGCACCCGCGGCTGCGGATGCGGCACGCGGGGTTCCACATCGGTCCGGCGGCGCGGGACGCGTGGCTGGCGCACATGCGCGCCGCGGTCGACTCCCTCGGGCTGCCGCCGCTGCAGCACGAGGTGCTGTGGGACTACCTGGAGCGGGCGGCGCACAGCCTGCTCAACACCTTCGAGGACTGACCGCTCCCCCTGCGCACCCTCCGCGGCACGTGCGGGAGGGGCCGGGGGCGGACGTGCCGCGAGGCCCCCGTCCCCATCGGGGGCGAGGGCCTCGGGCCGTCTCGGTGGTGCGGGACGCCGTGCGTCAGCGGCGCCCGAGGCGCCGCTCGGAGGGCGCCGCGGTGTAGGTGAGCCCGTAGTGGGAGAAGACCTCGCCCTCGGACTCGGCGCGCAGCTCACCGTCGGTCTCGATGGACGGCGCGTCCTTCACCTGGTTCTTGGAGTACGGCACCTTGACGTACCCGGGCCCGACCACGGCGTCGTCGATGGGCACGAACACGAGCTTCTTGCTCATGAGGCCCACCGTGACGGTGGCGAAGGCGGGCTGGTCGGAGGTGGTGTCGACGTACACCGACTCGAGCTTGCCGATCTTGTCACCGGCCTCGTCGAGCACGTCCTCGCCGCTCCACTCACGGATGTTCCCCACGCGCACTGGCATGGTGCGAACGCTAGCGATCAGGGCCCGTGACCGCCCGCCGAGCCGGCCGGCGCGCCGCTCCGCGCGAGGATGCCCCCTGGATCCGTCCGGACGCGCATCCCGCCGTGGGCCGCCGGCGCTGCGCGCGGTCCCCGCTGCGGTCGCGGTCGTGGGCATGTACCTGGGGGTGGACGCCGGCGGCACCAAGACCGCGCTGTGCCTCGTCGCCGACCGCGGCGAGGTGCGCGGGCGGGCCCGAGCCGGCAGCGGGTACTACCTCGACGCCGCGGGGGCGACGTCCCGTCAGGAGGGTGCGGAGCACCCCGGCGTGGCGGCCGTCGCCGCGGTGCTGGCGTCGCGGCTGGCGGGGGCGGGTCTCGACGCCGCCTCCGTGGCGCGCCTCGCGCAGGAGCTGCCCGCCGTGGACCGCCGTCAGGCGCTCAGCCGCGTCAGGTGAGCAGCGGACGGCGGCCGAGCACGTGGCCGCGCCGGGTGGACAGGCGCCGCCACGGCCCGCAGGTGGCTGCCGTCACGGGTACGGCCGCGCCACCGCCGACTCCGCCGACGTCGGCGTCGTCGCGGGGCAGGAAGCCGAGCGCCTCCACGGAGCGGGCCAGGGCGGCGGCGAGGTCGCGCGGGTCGGCCGCGGCCTGCTGGCGCAGCGCCGACGCCTCCTGCGGCGGGGCCGGCACCCACCCGCTGCGCGGGGGCAGCAGCCCCGCCCAGGCGGTGCTGGGTCCGACGTCCACCGGAGGAACGGCCAGCTCGGCCAGCGGTGCCCCGTCCGCGCCGGTGCGCCGGGCGAGGCGGTCCGCCAGGGCCGCCAGCTCGACGACGACGTCCAGCGCGCGCGGCGGCGCGCCCGGCGCCGGCGGCGCCAGCGCGACGGTGCGCAGCCCCAGCACCGTGGGGAGCCCGGCGCCGTGCAGGGGGCTCACCCACACCGCGAGCACGCCCTCGGCGACCACGAGCCGGGCCGCACCCCCTGCGTCCGATCGGGCGGCGCGGGAGACCAGCACGGCCAGGTCGTCCAGGGCGCGCGCGTCCGCGGGCACCAGCGGCGCCGGCTGGTCGTCGCGCTGACCGTCCGCCTGCTCGTGGCGCGGGGGCGGGACGGTCACCGCGAGCGCCTCCGGAAGGGCACCGGCTCGTCGGTCCAGCTCTCGAGCACGTCGCGCTCGGTGTCCGACAGGCGTCGCGCGGAGCCGGTGCCGAGGTCGTAGGCCACGCACGTGGTGGCGGCGCGGACGTACACCGTCCGCGCGCCGTCCTCGTCGTCGTCGTAGATCTCGTAGCCGACCTCGAAGCTGGCGCCGCCCACGGCGGTGATCCAGATGTCCGTGGGCACGGGCGCCAGGCGCCACACCAGCGGTGCCAGGTACTCCACCTCGTGGCGGGCGACGACGACGCCGCTCTCCAGCAGGCTGGGACCGCCGTGGTCGCGCAGGTCCTCGAAGGCGTGCACGCGGACCTCCTCCAGCAGCCGCAGCACCTGCACGTTGTTGACGTGCCCGAACGCGTCCATGTCGGACCACCGCACCGTCACCGGCACGCACCTCTTCGCCACGCCGCCATGCTGGCGCACTCCCCGCGCGGTGCGGCGCCCACCCCGTCCCCCTAGTCTCCGGCGGGTGGCTGATGACGTTCACGGCGGTGCCCAGGCCGAGGGGCTCGCGGGGCTCCTGCGGGTGCTCGACCTGACGCCGGGCGGTGCCGACTCCTCCGGGCAGGACCTGTTCACCGGCGAGAACCAGCGCTCCCCGCACGGGCGCGTGTTCGGCGGGCAGGTGCTGGGGCAGTCGGTGGTCGCGGCGACGCGCACGGTGGACCCGGCCCGCCACGTGCACTCCATGCACGGGTACTTCCTGCGCCCGGGGGACCCGTCCACGCCCATCACCTTCGCCGTGGAGCGCCTGCGCGACGGCGGGTCGTTCAGCGCCCGGCGCGTGCACGCGATCCAGCACGGGCAGCCGATCCTGTCGATGATCGCCTCGTTCCAGGAGGCCCAGGACGGCGTCGACCACGCCGAGCCGGCGCCGCAGGTGCCGGGCCCGGAGTCGCTGCCGAGCATCGCGGACCTCGTGGGCCGGCTCGACCACCCCTTCGCGCGGTACTGGGCCCGGGAGCGGCCGGTGGACGTGCGGCACGTGGGCAGCGCGCTCTACCTGCCGTCGGCCCCGGGGCGCGGTGACGACGGGGACGACGAGGGCGGTGACGGCTCCCAGGCGGTGTGGCTGCGCGTCGCCGGGCCGCTCCCGGCCGACCAGGCCCTGCACCGCGCGGTGCTGGCGTGGGCCAGCGACGTGACGGTCCTGGAGCCGGTGCTGCGCCGCCACGGCGCGGCCTGGTCCACCCCGGGGATCCGGGTGGCGAGCCTGGACCACGCGCTGTGGTGGCACCGCCCGGTGCGCGCGGACGAGTGGATGCTCTTCGTGCAGGAGACGCCGTCGGCGTCGGGGGCGCGCGGGCTCGGGCTGGCGCGGGTGTACGACCGGGCCGGCGCGCTGGTGGCCACCGTCGCGCAGGAGGGCATGACCCGCCTGACCTGACGCGCCCGCGCTGGCCGCCGGTCCCGGACGGACGGGGACGTCGGTGCCGCGTCCGGCAGACTCGCTGCCGTGAGCGATCCGGTGACCCTGCGGCAGCTGCTCGACGACGCGGCCTTCCTCTCCCTGGAGCACCAGCTGCACCTCGGCGACCAGCTGGGCGAGCACTCCTGGGACGTGGACCTCTCGCGGGGGCGCTTCGCCTTCCGCGCCGCCGCCGAGGGCGCCGGGCCGCTGCTCGCCTCCTCGCCCGGCGGGGAGCTGGTGGTCGATCGCCTGCACCTGCTGGGCAGCGCGGCGCCCGGGCCGCGGTCGTGGCTGTGGTCGTGGGCCAACCCGTCAGGCTTCGCGCAGGACCTGACCGACCTCGCCCGCTGGCTGCGGGACTTCGGGGAGCGGCACGGCGTGGCCGACCTCGTCCGGCCCGAGGTGCCCTTCGCGGAGCTGCCCGACGGTCCTCCCGAGGCGCTGCACGCCGTCGGCGTCTTCGTGGACGCGGCCAAGGCCGCCTCGCAGCGCTGGACGTCCTACAACGGCGACGGCGGTGGCGGCACGCGCGTGGCGTTCCTGCTGGACCACCCGGCGTTCGCCCTGCCGGAGCCCTCGGGACCGCGCGTGCTGCGGGTGCTGCTGGAGCGCCTGTCCGGTGCATCGATAGGCGACCACCGCCGCGCCGTCGCCGCTTACGCCGGCGGCCGGGGGCTGCAGCAGCGCTGGGAGGCCGGTCACGTGGGGGTGCGGCTGGCGGGCACCGGCTTCGAGGTGCGGGTGCGCTTCGACGAGCGGGGCTTCGTCGCCGGTGTCGACGCGGAGTTCTCCCCCGCCTGACCCGACGGCTCAGATCGCGTCGAGGCGCCCCAGCAGGGCTGCGCTCCGACCGCGGAGGCGGTGCAGGTCGGGCTCCGGGGGGCCCGCCGCTTCGCTCGCGGCCACCAGCCACCCGACCTGCTCGCGCAGCCGCTCCCGCACGGCGGGGTCCACAGCGGCGTCGTCGAGCCGCTCTGCCACGGCGACGGCGTGCAAGAGCACCAGGGGCGTGGTGGTGGCGTAGGCGCGCAGCGCGTCGAAGACCTGGTCGACCAGCTCGACGGGGCTGACGGGATCGGCGACGAGCCTGACCACGCCGTCCTGGCCGGCCCGCTCGGCAGTGGGCACCCGGCGTCCGACGAGCAGCACCAGACCGCCGGACAGGTCGTCGAGGGCGGTGATCGCCGTGTACGGGTCGTTGACACCGGACGACAGCGCGCGGGACATCAGCTCGACCAGCTGCTGGACGACGAACTCGACGTCCTGGACGGCGGTGCGGCTGTTCGCCAGGTCCACGCAGGCCCTGAGCTCCCGCAGCAGCTCCTCGCCGGCGCGCTCGGCGGGCAGCACGTCCAGCAGCGCCGTGCGGTCCACGGCGTAGCGGCCCGGCCGTGACACCACGCGCACCAGCACGTCGTGCTGCTGGGCGAGGCTCTCGACCGCCTCGAGGGCCACTTCGGCGACGTACCCGCACCCGCCCGCGCGCACCACGGCGGCCGGGACGCCGTCAGCTGCCGCGACGCGTCCGCCGTCCTCGTCGCGGACGACACCGGCCGGCAGCTCCGCCCGCCGCGGGGCGGGGTCGCCGGCGCCCTCGGGGTAGAGCCGGGCCACCGCGTCCCGCAGCTGGTCGCAGACCCGCCTGGACAGGGTCACCACCTGCACGGACTCGCTGACGTGGTGGATGAAGAAGACCAGCAGGGCCACGCAGAGCACTGCGGCGAGGACGGCGAAGAGGACGGCCAGGTGCGGCACGAAGGCGACGGTCCCGTCGGTCTCCGAGGTCACCGACCGGAGCACCAGCAGCGCGTACAGGCTGGTGGACACGAACGTCCCCAGCACCACGTGCGTGGCGCGGTCGGCCATGAAGCTGCGCACGAGGTGCGGCCCGTAGCTGGACGAGGTCAGCGTCATCACGGCGATGGTGATGGAGAACGTCGTGGAGGCGACGCCGAGCATCGACCCGGCGATGGCGCCGAGCAGGTCGCGCGACCCGCTCGGGCCCGAGCGGGACCCCAGCGGCCCGAGCCCCTGGGTCCAGGACGGCCCCAGCGAGTGGTCGACGGCGATGAGCACCTGCGACAGCACGAGCGCCAGCAGGCACATCACGGCCGGCACGGCCCAGAAGCTGCCGCTCGCGCGGTGCCAAGCGGCGGTGAGGCGCGCCTGGGCGCCCGTGCGAGCGGCAGCCACGGTCGGCCGCGTCAGTCGCGCGTGAGCCGGCGGTGGGTGACGCGGTGCGGACGCGCGGCGTCCTCACCGAGGCGGTCGATCTTGTTCTCGAGGTATCCGGCGAAGTTGCCCTCGTACCAGTACCAGTTCGCCTCGTCCTCCTCGGTGCCCTCCCAGGCGAGGATGTGCGTGGCGACGCGGTCGAGGAACCACCGGTCGTGGCTGATGACCACGGCGCAGCCGGGGAACTCCAGCAGGGCGTCCTCCAGGGAGGACAGCGTCTCGACGTCGAGGTCGTTGGTGGGCTCGTCGAGGAGCAGCAGGTTGCCGCCCTGCTTGAGGGTCAGCGCCAGGTTGAGGCGGTTGCGCTCGCCACCGGACAGCACCCCGGCCTTCTTCTGCTGGTCCGGGCCCTTGAACCCGAACGCGGAGACGTAGGCGCGCGAGGGCACCTCGACGTTGCCGACCTGCATGTAGTCGAGCCCGTCGGACACGACCTCCCACAGCGACTTGTTCGGGTCCAGACCGCCGCGGTTCTGGTCGACGTAGGAGACCTTGACGGTCTCGCCCACGCGCACGGAGCCGGAGTCCGGCTCCTCCAGGCCCACGATGGTCTTGAAGAGCGTGGTCTTGCCGACGCCGTTGGGGCCGATGACCCCGACGATGCCGTTGCGGGGCAGCGTGAAGCTGAGCCCGTCGATGAGGACGCGGTCGCCGAAGCCCTTCTTGAGGTCCTTGACCTCGATGACCTGCGAGCCCAGGCGCGGGCCCGGCGGGATCTGGATCGACTCGAAGTCGAGCTTGCGGGTGCGGTCGGCCTCGGCCGCCATCTCCTCGTAGCGCGCCAGGCGCGACTTGGACTTGGTCTGGCGGGCCTTGGCGTTGGAGCGGACCCACTCGAGCTCGTCGGCGAGGCGCTTGGCGAGCTTGGCGTCCTTCTTGCCCTGCACCTGCAGGCGCTCGCGCTTCTTCTCCAGGTAGGTGGAGTAGTTGCCCTCGTAGGGGTACAGGCGGCCGCGGTCGACCTCGGCGATCCACTGCGCGACGTTGTCGAGGAAGTACCGGTCGTGGGTGACGGCGAGGACGGCGCCGGGGTAGCTGGCGAGGTGCTGCTCGAGCCAGGTGACGGACTCGGCGTCGAGGTGGTTGGTGGGCTCGTCGAGCAGCAGCAGGTCGGGCTCGCTGAGCAGCAGGCGGCACAGCGCCACGCGGCGGCGCTCACCACCGGAGAGGACCTTGACGTCGGCGTCGCCCGGGGGGCAGCGCAGCGCGTCCATGGCCTGCTCCAGCTTGGAGTCCATGTCCCACGCGCCGGCGTGGTCGAGCTCCTCCTGGAGGTCGCCCATCTCCTTCATGAGGGCGTCGAAGTCGGCGTCCGGGTCCTCGAAGGCGGCGGTGATCTCGTTGTACCTGTCGACCTTGCGCTTGAGGTCTCCCATGCCCTCCTGGACGTTCTCCAGGACGGTCTTGTCCTCGTCGAGCGGGGGCTCCTGCAGGAGGATGCCCACCGAGTAGCCCGGCGAGAGGCGGGCCTCGCCGTTGGACGGCTGGTCGAGACCAGCCATGATCTTGAGGATCGTCGACTTGCCCGCACCGTTCGGGCCGACGACGCCGATCTTCGCCCCGGGGTAGAACGACATGGTCACGTCGTCGAGGATCAGCTTGTCGCCCAAGGACTTGCGGGCCTTGTACATGGTGTAGATGAACTCCGCCATGACCTCCAGCCTAGGGGCGGACGGCGCCCTCCCACGCCGCCCGCCCCGGCCCCCTCGCCCGCCGACGGCTCAGGCGCTGCGCACCAGCTCCGCGCCCTCGTCGTCGCCGTCCAGCGGCGCGCTGCGGAGCACGTCGTCGGGGTCGGCGGAGTCCTCGTCGCGGTAGTCGGTCAGCGACCGCGCGTCGAGCCTCTCGACGGGCGGCGCCTCCCCCTGGCCGGGCAGCGCGCCGCCCTCCCAGGGACCGGTGAGCACCCCCGTGCTGCGCTCCACCCGGGAGGTGTCGGCGGCGGGCTGCTCGGCGCGGTCGCGCAGGCGCTGGTCGGCCGGGCCGCGCCGCAGGTCGAGCGACACCGAGCGCGCCTTGAGCGTGGTGGCGCGCCGCCGCTCGACCCGGTCCCCCTCGCGGACCTCGTACTCCCGCTGCTCGAAGGTCCCCGAGACCACCACGCGGGAGCCCTTCTTGACGGACGCGGCGACGTTCTCGGCGAGCTCCTCCCAGCACGTCACGTCCCACCAGTTGGGCGGGCCGTCGACCCACACGCCGGTGCTCTGGTCGCGCCAGGAGTCGCTCTCGGCGACGCGGAACTTCGTGTACGGGGTGCCCGACGTGGTCGCGCGCAGCTCGGGATCCGCCCCGAGGTGCCCCACCAGCGTGAACGTCGACTTCGGCATGCCGGCCTCCTCCTCTCGGCCCGCCCAGCGCGAGCGCTCGCAGCGACCCTGCCGCCGTCGTCGTCCTCGCCACCACCGCCCACCCGCCGGCCTGTGGACGAGCGCCCACCGCACCCCGCCTGTGGGCGGCTGACAGCGCTAGCGTGCGCGCTCGTGACGCCGCCGACCGCCCTGCTGACCGACCGCGTGGTGCTCGAGGACGCTCACGTGCGCCTGGAGCCGCTGACCGCGGAGCACGCCCCCGAGCTGGCCTCCGCCCTGGCCGAGGGCGGTCTGGAGCACACCTGGTACACCGCCGTGCCCACCCCGGGGACGGTCGCTGACGACGTCGCCGAGCGCCTGGCCCTGCACGCGGCCGGCACCATGAACCCGTGGGCGGTGCGCCGCCGCTCCGACGGCGCGCTGGTGGGCTGCACCACCTTCTGCAACATCGCCCAGGACGACCGGCACGTGGAGGTCGGCGCCACCTGGCTGGTGCCGAGCGCCCAGCGCACCGCCGTCAACAGCGCCGCCAAGCTGCTGCTGCTCGGCCACGCCTTCGAGGCGTGCGACGCGATCGCCGTCGAGCTGCGCACGCACTGGCACAACCGGCAGTCGCGCGCGGCCATCGAGCGCCTGGGCGCCAAGCTGGACGGGGTGCTGCGCAACCACCGGATCGGTCCGGACGGCGTGCTGCGCGACACCGCCGTCTACTCCGTGCTGCCCCACGAGTGGCCCGCGGTCCGCGCCACCCTGCACGCCTCCCTGACCCGCCACCGCTGAGCCCGCCACCGCTGAGGACGACGGGCGTCAGCGGCGACCGAGCCGCTCCCCCGCTGACGCCAGCGCCTCGCGCACCTCGCGGTGGCGAGCCACCACGGCGGCCACCGCGGCCAGCAGCCGCTCCTGCGCCGTGCGCGCCACCACCTCGCGCAGCTGGGAGCGGACGCGCCGCCGCAGGCGCTCGGCGCGACGCCGCACCAGCGAGCGCGACAGCGCCGCGAGCAGCCAGCCCAGCAGCACCCCTCCCACCAGCAGCAGCGTCGGCAGCGGCACCGCCCACCGCTCGTACCCGGAGCCGGTGGGCGGCCCGACGTGCGGCAGCGGCGGGGCGGGCAGCTGCAGGTAGCCGACCACGCCGAGCGCGGCCAGCCACAGGCCGCCGACCACGGCGCACACCGCGAGCAGCACCTGCAGCGCCTCCGCCGCGCCCCACCAGCGGGGCGCGGGGTGGGCCAGCGGCACGGTCTGCACGGCCTGGTCGAGGGAGTCGGCGAGGTCGTCGCTGACGGGTCCGGAGGCAGCGCGCACCGCGTCGCCCCACCGCTGCGGCAGGTCGTTCGCCACGGAGGTCACCACGCCGCGCACGGCGGTGGAGACCTGCGCGCGCTGGGAGGCGGTGGGCACCGGGACGGACGTGCGGGTCAGCTGCGCCGGCGCGGCGGTCCCGCCGTCGGCGCCGTCCGCGCCGCCCCCGCCGGAGGACGACGACGACGTCAGGTGCAGCCGCTTCAGCGGGTCCGGGCGCAGGCGCCGCACCCAGCGGGTGAAGGGCCAGCCAGTGCGCCCGACGCCCGCGCGCAGCTCGCTGCCGCGCACGGCGTCGCTGATGGCGGGCACGCCGGCGGCCACGGCGAGGGCGTCGACCAGCGCCGGGGCGCCCTCGGCGGTGGCGACGTCGGGCTCTGCGGGAGCCACCGAGGCCTGCAGCTCCCGCACCGCGGCCAGCACGTCGGCCTCGGAGCGGCGACGGGCGACGGTGCTGGCCCGCACCACGTCGGTGAGCACCTGGCGCAGGGCGCCGACGCCCTGGCCGGTGCGCGCGGAGGTGGACAGCAGCCGGACCCTGTCCAGGCCGTCGGCGGCGAGCAGCCTGCGCAGGTCGGCCTCGCAGACGGCGGCGGAGGCCTCGTCGAGGGTGTCGACCTGGTTGAGCACCACCACCACGACGTCCTGGTGGTCGGCGAGGTGGCGCAGGTAGCGGGAGTGGAGCGCAGCGTCGGCGTACTTCTGCGGGTCGGCCACCCACACCACGAGGTCGGCCAGGCCCACGAGCCGGTCCACCTGGAGGCGGTGGGACAGCTCCGTGGAGTCGTGGTCGGGCAGGTCGAGCAGCACCAGGCCGGTGAGGGCGTCCTCGCGGTGAGCGTCCAGCTCGCTGACCCGCTCGGTGCGGTGCCGGCGGGGCACCTCCAGCCAGTCGAGCAGCGCCTCGGGCACCTCGCCCCAGACGCACGCCGTGGGGTGGGAGGTGGTGGGGCGCCGCACGCCGACCGTGGCGACGTCGAGCCCGGCGATGGCGTTGAACAGGCTCGACTTGCCGCTGCCGGTGGCCCCGGCGAGCGCCACGACGGACGCGCCGGTGTCCCCGGCGAGGCGCTGACGTGCGCGGGCGGCGACGGCGCGGGCGCGCTCGGCGGCAGCTGGGTCCAGCTCGTCACCGCCCGCCTCGAGGGCCGCCTCGAGGTCCGCGAGCGCGGCCCCCAGGGGGGTGTCGGGCGAGAGCGCTCCCGGCGGGGCGTCGGGCTCGGGCAGGGCGACACCGCTCTCGTCGTCGTCGGGGTGGTGGTCGAGGCGGGTCTGGGCGCTCACGCGGCGCTCCCCCGGCCGACGTCCCCGGCCCGGACGACCTCAGCGGCGGCCTGGCGCAGCTGCGAGCCCGACAGCGCCGGCTCCTCCCCGGCCGCGAGCCGCCGGGGCAGCAGGCGCGCCAGGGACTCCTCCTCGCGAGCGAGCAGGTCCTCGACGCGGGCGACGAGGTCGGCGCGGGCGGCGGCGGCGAGGGTGCGCACGGCCTGGTCCCCGAAGGCGGCCTCGAGCACGCGCTGCGCGAGGGCGGCGGTGAGGGCGGCGATGCCGGCCTCGGCTCCGGTCAGCCCGGCGCTGGCGGCGAACACCACGAGCATGAGCACCGCGCCGGCGCCGCTGACGCCGAGGCTGTAGAGCAGCGCGCGGCTGCGCTTGCCCTCGCCCTGGGCGCGCACGAGGTCGAGCACGTGCTGCTGCCAGTCGCGGACGAGCCGCTCGACGTCGGCGGTGAAGTCCGGCCGCAGCTGCGGGTCGGAGGCCGCAGCCGGTGCCGCCGCCAGCAGCGCTGCCCCCGAGGGTCGGGCGCGCCAGCGCAGCAGCGCGCTCTGGCGAGCGCGTCCGGCGGCGTCCACCACGAGCGCGGCGACGCCGGTGGCGAGCGCCTCTCCCAGCCGGTCCGCCGGAGGTGCCTTGCGGCGCACCGCGGCGGTGATCCGGTCGCGCACCCGGCCGACGCCGGCCTGCAGGCTGGCGAACAGCTCACCGGTGCCGACGAACTCCTGCCAGCGGGCCAGCACCTCCCCCCGCAGCAGCGTGCCGTCGGACAGGTGGTCCTGCAGCCCGTCGGTGGCGTCGGCGTAGGCGCCGTGCAGGTCGGCGCGCAGCGACCGCTCCTCGGCGTCCTGCGCGTCGGCGGCGTCGGCCAGGCGCGGCACGCGGGTGGCCAGCGACGCCAGCGCCCCCGACAGCGTGCGGCGGACGACGACGTCGCGGCTGCGCGCGTCCGCGCTGATGCCCGCCAGCCAGCGCCGCAGGGGGGCGGTCTGCTGCGCCGGGAGGAGACCGCCCTCCAGCGGCGACTCGGCCACCGTGAACAGCGGTGCGCTCTTCAGCCCCGCCTCGGCGAGCATGCGCGAGAGGTCCGCGCGGACCTCGGTCAGCGCCCCCGGCGGGATCCGGTCGAGCACCACGGCCACCGCGGTGCCGCGCTCGGTGGCGGTGCGCAGCACCTCCCACGGCACGGCGTCGGCGTAGCGGGCCGCGGTGGTGGTGAACAGCCACAGGTCGGCGGCGCCGAGCAGCTGGACGGCGAGGTCGCGGTTGGCCTCGACCACGGAGTCGACGTCGGGCGCGTCCAGCAGCGCCAGGCCCGCGGGCTGGTCAGCGGCCTCCACCAGGCGCAGGCCCTTCGCGGCGCTGCCCGGGTGGCTGGGGTCCGGGACCTCGGCGCCGGTGGTGCGCGCCAGGCCCGGCAGCACCGCGTCAGACAGGAAGTGCGCGGCGTCGGCCGGGCTGTGCACCAGCACCGGGTAGCGCGTGGTGGGGCGGAGCACCCCCGACGTCGTCACGTGGGCGCCCACCAGGCTGTTCACCAGCGTGGACTTGCCCGCCCCCGTGGACCCGCCGACGACGGCGAGCAGCGGCGCGTCCAGGCGGCGCAAGCGCGGCAGCAGGTAGTCGTCCAGCTGGGCCAGCAGCTGGTCCCGCTCGGTGCGAGCCCGGTCGGACCCGGCGGCGTCCAGGGGCAGCTCCAGGCCGCCGACGAGCTCCCGCAGGCGCTCCACCGGCTCCAGCAGCGCCGAGGACGGGGACGGCGCAGGTGCCGCTGCCGCCGACGTGCTCACCCCCTCAGACTGCCGCCGACCCCTGGTCTGCGCCACCACCGGGTGCTCTGTCCGGGGTGCTCGCACGGCGCGTCCCGCGCCGGCGGGCGGCGCGCCGCGGGGTGCGGCCCCCCAGGCGGTGCCGCCTACGCTGTGCTGCGGCGCGGTGACGCGCCCCGCCCTCGTAGCTCAGCGGAAGAGCACCGGACTTCTAATCCGATGGTCGCTGGTTCGAATCCAGCCGGGGGCGCCGCCTCCAGGCCAAGATCTGCACATGGGCGACGTACAAATCTCTGCTGCAGCCACCCTCGTAGCGGCGATCGTCGCGGTCCTCGGGTCCATCGGCACTGTCGCCTTGAGTGCCCTCTTCCAGCGGCGGTACCTCAGAGCTGATCTGGCAGGCCAAGCGGTAGAGCGTCGGGCCCAGTGGGAGCGAGAGAACGCTCAGTCTGCGAGCGCAGGCAAAGCAGCCGCCTGCGCAGCCTTCGATGCTGCGGTTGTTCGAGCGGTCGGCCGGCTGCAGCGAGCGATCGATCTCGCCGATCAACCGAGGGTCAGGCGCAAGCTCCTCGGTCTGGGATGGGCACAACGCTGGGAGGAGGACATCCAACAAGCAGCTTTCGACATCGCTCTGCCGTACAGCACGCTGCGCTTCGCCGCCGACCCGCAGATCTTGACCGCCGCCGAGGACGTCATAAAAGCCCTCACGAAAGTCACCGCCGCGATGAGTGCCGTTCCGACGCCGCTTCCGCCCTCTCCGATGGCAGTGTTCAAGACGTCCGCGCGAAAGCGTTGGCGCGCCAGCATCGATAGAGAGCTCTCAGGACTGCACGCCGCGCGTCGGCACTTAATCTCTGCTGTCGACGCATCTGCGCGGCGCACCAGCAGGGAACGCTGAACGATTATTGAGCAGGGCACAGAGCGCAGCCACAGCGGCCTCTGGGCTGCTCTTCGTGACGTGTCCCCAGCGGCGAGCGGCCCGCCCGTGCGGGCGTGGCGCACCTGCTCAGCCGGCGCAAGTCCCGCGGCCGACTGCCCGTAGGGATGACCGCGGCGCAGCGACGCGAGATGTCTCCGACCATCCCCGAGGTGCTGAAGCTGATCCGCGAGGAACCTGACCGGCTCATGGCCGCCGCGGAGCGGGACGACCACGACGCCTACCGCGCCGAGACCAAGGAGCTGCGCCAGACCCTGGCGCTGCTGTGCGAGGGGTCGCTGAAGGGCGTCTTCGACGGGCCGACGACGCAGCCCATCGACTTGCAGGCGCCGGCGGTCAGCGTCGACATCTCCGCGGTCGCCGCCTCCGGGGACACGCTGGTGGCCGCGGCGATGCTGTCGACCTGGTCCTACGGCTTCGCGACCATCGACGCCTCCACCGCGCTGGCCGAGGCCGGACTCGCGCCGCGGCGCAAGTACTTCGCCGTCATGGACGAGCTGTGGCGCGCCCTGCGTGGAGCGCCTGGGCTGGTGGACCACGCCGACGCGCTCACCCGTGTCTACCGGGGCCGCGATGTCGCTCACGCGATGGCGACGCACTCGCTGGACGACCTCTTGGCGCTGCCGACCGAGGAGGACCGGGCCAAGGCCCGTGGGTTCGTCGAGCGCAACGCGGTTACGGTGCTGGCCGGGCTGCCGCCGCGGGAGCTGGACGCGGTCTCAGCGGTGGTGCCGCTGTCGGACAAGGAGCGGCAGATGGTCGCGTCCTGGTCGGCGCCGGAGTCCTGGCAGGCCGGGGCTCGTCACCCCAGGCGGGGAAGTACCTGATCAAGACTGGGCAGCGGGTCGGCATCCCGGTGGAGCTGGAGTTCGTCGGTGACGAGGCCCGGCTGTACGACACCGACAGCGCCGTTCGTCCCACGGGACGGCCGACGTCGGCGGACATGCCGGCGCTCTTCGAGTGAGCCGCTGATGGGTCGGGTACTGGAGCCCCGTGGTGCCGCGGCGTCGGGACTTGGTCTTCAGATGGCGCTGCTGGGTGTGGTGTGGGGCGTCGTCGGGCTCGCGTGGCTGGTGCGGCTGGCCGGGACGACGGCGTCCTGGCTCACCGCGAACGGGTGGGCCTCGCCGCGGTTCGGCGTCGACTTCGTGCGGCTCCTGGTCGGCGACGGCGTCGAGGCGGTGTGGCCCGAGACGCCGACCTGGGCCGTCATCGTCCTGGCGCTCCGGCTGGTCGCCGTCGTGACGACCGCGGGGAGCGCGCTGACCGTCCTGGGGCGGCGGATGCTCGCTCCGGTCGAGGGGCTTGCGCAGGCGCACGAGGTGGCGCCGTTGACCCCGGCGCCCGCGAAGGAGCGGGCTCGACGCCTGCGCCGGTCGCTGGCGAACCAGGCGGACCGTGACGTCGCTGCCAACGACGTCGGCCTGGCGCTGGGGGTCCTCATGCCGCGCGGCCCGCGGCTGCGGGCGTCCTGGGAAGATGTGCTGCTGCGGTGATGGCGCCCCGGGCCGGCAAGACGACGACACTGACGGCGCCGATCGTGCGCAACGCCCCCGGCCCGGTGCTGGCGACCTCGATCAAGTCGGACCTGTGGGAGGCCACCTAGGCGGAGCGCGCCGCCTCGACCGGTGAGCGGGTGTGGGTCTTCGACCCTCAGGTCGTGACCGGGCAGTCGCAGGCGATGTGGTGGGACCCGCTGCGCGGCGTCACCACCGTGGAGCAGGCGACCTGGCTGGCGGGGCACTTCATCACCGAGATCCGCGGTGACAAGGACGGGCGGGACTTCTGGTCCACCGCCGCCCACGACCTCCTTGCCAACCTCCTGCTGGCTGCGGCGCTGTGGGAGCGGTCGCTGCCGGAGGTCTACGAGTGGCTCACCGAGCCCGCCGTCCCGACCGCGGCCAACCTCCTTCGGGCGCACGGCCACCACGCGGCAGCTGCTGCGGTGGTCGGGCGGCAGAACGGGGCGGTCGAGACGCGCGACGGCATCTACGAGACGGCGCGCACCGCGGCCTCGGCGCTGCGAGACCCGATCATCATGCGTTGGCTGGTGCCGCCAGGGCTCAGCGGGGCCACAGGATGCGAGGAGCTCGACACCGCGGCGTTCGTCGCCTCGCGGCAGACGCTGCACCTGTTGTCCAAGAACGGTGCCGGCACCGCCGCCCCGCTGGTGGCCGCTCTGGTGGACCGGCTGATGCACGACGGCATCCGCGCCGCGGAGCGCTCGGTCGGCGCGCGACTGGACCCACCGCTCGTCGTGGTTCTGGACGAGGCCGCGAATATCTGCAAGATCTCCGACCTGCCCGACCTGTACCCCACCTCGGGTCGCGCGGCGTGGTGCCACTGACGGTGCTGCAGTCCTATCGACAGGGCGTTCGGGTGTGGGGCGAAGCGGGCATGGACTCGCTGTGGTCGGCGGCCACGGTGAAGCTGGTGGGCGCCGGCATCGACGACGCGGAGTTCGCCGAGGACATCAGCCGCCTCGTGGGTGAGCACGACGTCGCGGTGCGCTCCTACGCCGACGGCAGCGGAGACGGTCGGCAGCGCTCTTCGAGGTCAGTCACGACGTCCTTGCGGCGGCAGCGGCTGCTGCCGGCCGAGGACCTGCGCGCGATGTCGAAGGGCACTGCGCTGGTGCTCGCTACCGGCCTGCGGGTGGCTCAGGTGCGCTTGGAGCCGTACTACGAGACCCCAGCTGGGCGGACCGACAGATGAGCGATTTGAGCGGTGAGCGTTGGCAAGCCGAAGTTGACTCTCGGTTGGCGCGACTGGAGCTATGGGCCGACGAGGCCGAGCTCGCCGACGCAGTAGTCGGCGCTAGTCAAAGCACTGCGGGAGGCGGCGGGACGGACTACCCCGACCTGGACAGCTGGGTCGCCGATTACATGTGCGCTACTTTCTCCCGTCCCTTGGGCGGAGAGTTCCGGTGGTGCTCGAAGTGGCGAGAGCACCGCGAGGCCGTCGTGCGGCTGGACGCACTGTGGTGCTCGTGGAAGGCGCTCAGCCGCGACCCCTCCCTCGGGCTCTCAACCTGGTTGCACAACTTCCTAGACCCTCAGCTGATAGTGCTGCTGAGTTCACGAGGCACCTTCTCGGGCTGCTCAAGCGAAAGAAACGAGCCTGGCGCAGCCCTTTGCTCCCGCGACGCATTAGATCACCTTCTCAGGACCCCGGTATGCCCGATCGTAAGACCCGTAAATTAGTGACCGCCATTCCGCCAATACCGAATCGAAGGGCAATGCCTAATCATCAACAATCCGCATGCGGCGATCCTGCACATGATCGATGTGGAGAGTAACGAACCGGTCGCGGTAAGCGATACCGGTGGTCCGCGTCACCGAACCTCCACCTAGCGGCTGCGTCAGGGAGAAACGCATACCTAGGGCCGCATCAGCATCGATGTGCTCGGGTAGGGGGCCGCCGACCGGATACCCGGGATGAGCAGGTGGAACACACCCCTGCCCAAGGTCTGAGCGCCCGGAGAAATGATCATTCGCAGCGACGTGGAAGAAAGCTCCGTGGGTCATCGCAAGCATGTGCGCCTCCGCCAGTAGTGCAGCCGGATTCAGCCTCAACTGACTCACCTCCAGCCCCTGACGGTGCCCATCTAGCGTCGGTCGAGCCAATACCTCCAAGACGGGCCGATCAAAAACATCGAGCGATTGGGGCCCACGCACGGCACTGATGGGAATGGTGTCCCCATCCGGGATCGGCGCCATCACTAAGCCGACCCTCATATCGGGTCGAGAGCGCACAGCAAGACCATGCTTTACCTTGTTATGAGCTGCTTGAGTGTCGATCTCTCCTGGACTGAGGATCTGGACAGCGTAAGCGAGCCAAGCCACAAATACGTTACAGGCCTCGACTAACTCGGGGTCTCTTCGACCCATTTCCCGCCTTTCCCTGGGCACAAGGGCGCGAAACACACTCTCCCCCGCAGCTGGATCGTTCGTCCTCTCGCGAAGACGACGGATGACGTCGGCCATTTGCGTAGGTCCGGTGGCCATGTCAGCCCAAAGACATGGAGCGGTCGCGCTCGCTTCAGGCGTCAATCGGACTGCACAGAATCGAACTAGAGCCTCTGCGGCGTGTTGACGAACGGAAAGCGCGTCCATGGCAACTTGTGCAGCCACATCTGATTCAGAGACTTCGAACTTGGCATCCGGCCATCCCAGATAGTTACGGAACTGCCCTCGCAGGCTGGTCGGGCCCAGTTCAGCAAACGAGACTCCAGAGGTCGGCCGGTCATAGCGGTCGATCAAAGACATTATTCGCGAGGTAAAATACTGGTATGGGTTGGATGCGAGGAACGTGTCATCTAAGGCCCTAGCCTGTTCCTCACTGAGGAACTGGCCCTCGGCAGACGGATACACGAAGAGCATTCTAAGCGACGCCGAAGCGGAAGACCTGTGACAACCTGTGGTTGGCCGCACCCTAGATGCCGACGGCCTCGATGCACACTAACCAGCGTCCACACATCGACGGCTGGCGCGGCGGTTCAAGTCGATGATTCATTCGCAACGAGCGCCCCGGGATGATGGGCCCGACACTCAAGCCAAGGCAGCCATGTGATAATCAGACTTGATCCTGCGATCATTGGCCCCTGTCAGTCTCATCACTCGCATAAGTCACGGAGGGCCCCTTGTCGGAGGTAGACAACATTGATTGGAGCCGGGGTGCGCTCGTCAAGCTCTTCCACATAGAAACTGAGGGTTCCCGCATTTATTTCAACCGCAGAGACGGCGGCACTGGGTGGTTCAAGCACCCACAGGTGACGGACGCTGCTCCAGGAGACACCTACTACCTCCCAGATGACATTGCTGGAGAAGTGCCCGTCAAACTACCCTCAGAATACTGGCCAGAATCCACCCCAGACGTCGGCACAGTGAACAGCCTCAGCAGTTCCGGCGACGTGGCCGTCATTGAGGTTTCCGGCAGACATCTCGCCTACCCGCAGCGCGAATCGTCTCCTTATCGTGTTGGACAGACGCTGATGATGAAGTTGAATGGACAGCCTGGAGCAGTCCTGAGCGACAAGCCAATCGACAGGCTCGGTCTACACCGCGACGAAGATTTCGACCCAGCCGCTTTGAGGACCGACCCGCAAAGCATTGAGGTCGATCTGGACGACTTTGGAGGTTCGCCGTCATTGGTGCGTAGGGCCTCCCAACTTGTGCGGGTAGCACTTGATCCCCAGGGTCGTTTACAAGCGATCGGCGCCAATCCCGTAAAGGGCATACTCTTCAGCGGCCCATCCGGAACCGGTAAGACGCATCTCGCGAGAGCGCTGAGCCGACACACGAACGCGAGCTTCTACCTAATAGATGGTCCCGAGATGGTCAACAAGTGGGTAGGAGAGAGCGAGAAGCGTCTTCGGGCGCTTTTTGAGGACGCCCAAAAGCAGGCTCCCTCGCTCCTTTTCTTCGACGAGTTGGATAGCCTTGTGACCAGTCGGGGATCTGACGCCTCCGAACATTCGACACGACTTATCGGTCAACTACTGACCGCGCTAGATGGCTTCAGGGCCGGACGCCAAGTGCTGGTCATCGCAGCAACCAACCTTCCCGGCTCACTCGATTCTGCGTTACTACGGCCAGGTCGTTTGGGATTCAAGATACAATTCGACGGTCAGCTAAGCCCCAGCGATCGACTCGACATCCTCCGAGTCTCCTCCCGCAAGGTCCAGGGAGCACACAACTGTGACCTTGCGCGGTTGGTCCTCGCGACTGAGGGCTGGTCTCCGGCGGAGATTGCCTCAATCTGGACGGAGTCCGCCATATTAGCGTCTCTCGATGAACGCAGTCAGTTAAGTAGGTCCGACATAGATTATGGGTTGAAGCTAGCGACACACAATAGAGCCATCTCTCTGAAGCAGGTGGCGGATCAGTGAGAGTAATGCATCTGCTATCTCGGGCCTCATGGTCAGCGAGGAGCTGGCTCGGGCGCCGTTGGCGACGGTGGCGACGACGGCGCGCTTGGGAGGGGACACGACGGGAGTTCGTATATCTGGACGAAGTAAGTGTCATCAGCCTGGTGGCCGCCCGCCATGGCTCCGTGATCGAAACCCTTAAGAGCACCATCACAGACACCACGACGTCTGAGGTGGGCTCATCGTTGAGCACTCCTGCCGCGGCTGGCCTGCCTAGTGCAGGGCTTACCAGCAAGAACTCGTCCGCAAACAGCTCGGCCCGGGAAGTCGTGCGCCGCGCAGTCATTCAAGGAACCTTTCGTGACCTTCGCCTTGAGGATGCGGGCCTCAAGATTTCGGTAGACGATCACAAGAAGGACGGGGACTTCCCGGCCATGCGGACTGTGAAGGACCTAAGTCATCATCTGCGGGGAATGGCAAAGGTTCGCCGGGCCGTAAGAGTGGCGGACCTCGTGCGAGGAGATGTAATCGAGGCTCGAGTGGAGTTACGGGCCGAGAGGACATATCAATTGGCCACAGCAATCACCTCCACCGTGGATATGTTAAGCGAACGACCAGGCGCTTTTGGTGTCGGTGAGCAATCGCTTGCTGAGGCAACACCCATCGTGGGACTCCTCTCGCGACTACTAGTTGACCTAGTGCCTTTAGCAGCCAGGATGACCAGTCATCGCTTGGTCGACTGCGAAGGAGAAGCGTGGTTGATTGACGCTGATGTGATCGCCAAGGGCAGTGAGCTGGACCTGGAATGTCAATACGCGACGATCGCTGGCGTGACAGAGGCATCTCTCTATTGGAAGGATGTTCGTCGACTTCTATTTGATGGGTCAGAATACTCAATTTATGCCAGACTGGCCAAGCCCGGCCTGGCGCAGAATTGGTCTCCCGTCAAGTTGGCGAACGTCCTGGAGTCAATTTCCCCAGAGTTAGGGGAGCAGTTGCGTCAGATCTCTAATGTCTTTGATGGAGCGCAGTACTCTCCAGTTGACGAGTCGCCAGTCGAGATATCGGCCATTCTAATGGAGGATGGACTTCTGCCCTTCGGGCGATCGCTGACCCAAGGGAGAGGACAGACCGTGTCCGAGACTAGCTTGACGTTCGTCGCAGCGTCGGCGGCCAGCACCTTCGGCGATGTGACCGATCTAGAGGACATCTCAAGGGTCCGCGAGGCCTACGATGCCGTGTTGCAATTCATTGAGGAGAGTGCACCGACCGCGACTGACCGCGTCGATAGGACGTGGGTGCAACTGTTGCGCGATGCGCACCACCAGGCCGTACTGTTAGCCGTGTCGTCAGCAACATCTAAAAACACGGCGACTGCTGTCCCGTTGCCCGCCCCACAGAACTTCCTTGAAGTCGAGGTAACGGCCATATACTGGTGAGAGAGTGCCGTACCCGATCCCAAGGCTGAATCCATTCACTCAGGACCCCTAGGCTCCACCACAATATTTTAAATGGAAGAATCCGGCTTTCGATTACATCGGAAGTCACTAAGACTAGTGTCTGTTGGCGTTCGATTCATCCGTGATGGCCACGGCCGTCGCCAGCCAGTCCGGCGCCTCCCCCGTGGCGTTCAGCGCCTTGACGGCCTGGTTCACATTCACGGCGAACCTGCGCACCTGAGTGCGCGCCGCCATCAGCTCCACCAGCGCCTCGCGCATTGGCAGCAGCGACGGCGCCCGCACACCCCGTGCAGCCGCCAGCGCCGCCTCAGCGGCGTACCCCGATGGCGTCAGCCCCGCCGACCGGGCGGCCTCCACCAGCAGCGCGTACTCCTCGGCCGTGGCGCGGAACTTCACCTGGCGGTCCCGGGCTTTGGTGTACCGGCGCGCCCGACCAGGGCGCTGGGCGACGGCGCTCACAGCGCACCCCAACCCGTTTCGGCGCCAGCCGCTGTCGATGACCGCGCCCGGTCGACGTCGCCCCGCTGGGGCCCGCGATGCGCAGCGAGCGGAGTCCGGCGCGCCAGCGACGGCGCATCTGGGTACCAGATGCATATCTTGCTCCCGCTCCTCCGACCCCCGCGGGAGCCGCCGCTATCGACGTCGGCAGGGCCACGGGGCCGACAGCGAGCGGCCTCACGACGCCGCCTGCCGGTCGAGGATCTTGCAGGCGCGCTGGAACACGGTGGTGCGGGTCAGCGGCAGGTCCTCGCGCTGCAGCTCGGCGCGGGCCTGCATCTGCACCGCGACACGCCCACCACCGAGGGCCTGCAACCGCTCCTCGAGCGCCTCGACGTCGGCCTCGGTGAGCTGGGAGCTGCTCACGTCGGCGGCGGCCTCGTCCCACCACGGCCCCGCCTCAGCGACCCGCGTCGGTGAGCGCGTCGCTGCGTCCTTGGCGACCTTCAGCAGCGCCGCCGTCGCGAGGTGCGCCGGCCAGCCTCGGGTGCCAACGGCGAGCTGGAGGGCTGCGAGCAGGTGCGGGCCCTTCCACAGCGTGGCGCCGCAGCCGTGTGCGGCGCGCAGCGCGGCGCAGTGGACGGCGAGCTGGTCCAGGCAGACGGCGGAGCCGAGGCCCAGCTGAGTCAGGAGCTTCACCTCCTCCCGCAGGGCGCGCGCGGCAGCCGACGGCGCGGGGGACGGAGGGGGAGGAGAAGAGCTTCTCTGGGTAGAGATCTCTGGGTTGGGCCGCAGATCTGCGGCTGCCCCCTCCGCGGATGTGCGGCGGGGGGCCGCAGACTCGCGGCCCTCCCATCACCGCCTCGCGCACTGCCGCTGACGAAGGCGCCTGGCTTGACGGAGCCTGCGCGGAGGGGGCCGCAGATGTGCGGCCCCCTCCGCCGCAGGTGCTCCCGTCGTCCCCAGCTGCAGCCGACGGCCGCTGCGTGCGCAGGTGGTACTGGTTCGTCAGCGTCGCGCCGCACCGCTGGCGGTGCTGCACGACGACGAGCCCGGCCTTCTCCAGCGCGCGCATAGCGCGATCGACCGCATCGGTGCTGCGCCCCAGCCGACGCGCGAGCGTGCCCCGCGAGGGCATCCGCACGCCGGAGCTGTTGCCGTACCGGAGCAGCAGGCAGTACAGCCGGAATGGGCCGTCGGGGACGTCCGCCTCGATGACCCACTCGGGCACGAGGGCGAAGAACTGGTCCTCGACGACGAGGACGTTCTCCTCCCCCGGCGGTCGTTCAGCCGGTGGATGCGGCGGGAGGTTCTGGGCAGGGGTCATCGGTCCTCCGAGCAGGCATTCGCGGGCTCGCCGAGGGCGCTGCAGAGATCAACCGAAGACACGTCTCGCGCTCACGTGGCGCCAACATCTGCTTGAGACGGGCCAGCACGGAGTGAGACGGGGCGGGACCAGCGCGCGGCGGCGTGAGACGAAGTGCCTGCTCAGAGACCTGGAGCGACGAGCGGAGACTCAGCGGAACGAAGGGTGTTCTCCTTCTAATCCGATGGTCGCTGGTTCGAATCCAGCCGGGGGCGCCGACTGCTTGTCGCCGCTTCCAGGTCTCTGAGCTGGGAAGTTGTCGCCGCGGCGATGGATCGTGGTGGAGCACGCGCAGGTGCGGACGGCTCGGAGCTGTGCCGGGCGCTCACGTCGTCGTCGTGGTCCACAGGTCCGACACCGGTGACGACGGGGATCCGACGTCCTCGGGTGGCACATCCCAGCGCTGCCACCAGCGGGACATCGCGCCGGGCTCGGACGCCCCGGCACCTGTGGGCATCGCTGTCAGGCCAACGCCGTGCCGGCTCGTGGAAGCGGACTCCCGGGGACTCGGTGGTCCTCGCTGGAGATCCGCTTCCTCCTCAGGTGAGGACCTGGTAGCCGGCCGACGGGGTGGTGCGCGCTGCGGTGCGCAGCAGCTCCGGGGGGAAGCGGTCGACGGGGACGGGCGGGGAGAAGAGGTAGCCCTGCACGCTGTCGCAGCCCAGTCCCGCCAGCACCGCGAGCTCGTCGCGGTGCTCGACGCCTTCGGCGACGACGTGCATCCCCAGTCGGTGGCCCATGTCCACGATGGTGGCCACCAGCGCGTCGTCAGCCGGCTCGCCCGGACCGCGGGGGTAGAGCCCGAGCACGAACGACCGGTCGATCTTGAGCTCGTCGACGGGGAGCTGGCGCAGGTAGGACAGCGAGGAGTACCCCGTCCCGAAGTCGTCGATCGAGGTGCGGACCCCGGTCGCCCTCAGAGCGGCCAGCACCTGCGCTGCTGCGACCGGATCGGCCACCAGGGTGTCCTCGGTGATCTCCAGGCACAGCAGGTCCGCCGGGACGCCCTGGCGGACCAGCATGTCAGCGACGTCGAAGGCGAAGGACGGACGCATCAGGCAGTGCGCGGTGATGTTCACCGAGACCGGCACCCGGTAGCCGCGGCGCAGCCAGGACCGGCAGACGAAGAGCGCCTCGGTGAGCACCTTGGCCGTGAACGGCGCGGACAGCTCCGCGCCGGTGGCCATCGCGAGGAACTCCGACGGCGCCAGCAGTCCGCGCACGGGGTGGTTCCACCGGGCCAGAGCCTCCACCCCCAGCAGCTGGCCGTCGGCGATGGCGACCTTGGGCTGCAGGTGCACCACGATCTGGTCGTCGTCGTCCAAGGCGCGGCGGAAGTCGGTCAGCATCGCCAGGTGGCAGGCGGTGTGGGAGTCGGTGGAGGCTTCGTACAGCGCCGTGCCCGACCCGGAGCGCTTGGCGGTGTACATGGCCACATCAGCTTCACGCAGCAGCTCATCGGCGACGCGAGCCCGCTGGGCCGGACTGAGGTCTCGGCCGGCACCGGTGGGCAGGGCGGGGCGGTGGGCGATGCCGATGCTGACACCGATGCTGACCGTGATGGTGTTGGGGAGCGTGCTGGCGACGGTGTTCGCGATCGAGCTGTGCGGAGCAAACACCGCATCTGCTGAGCTGCCGGGTGAGTCACCCCGTTCCGGGTTCTGCAGCGAGGTGATCCGCGCGATGGTCGTCCGGAGGCGCTGGGCGACGGCCAGGGCCTCCTGGACGTCCAGGCCGGGCAGGAGCACCGCGAACTCGTCCCCGCCCAGGCGCACCAGCAGCCCGGGCCGCTCGACCCCGGTGGCGGCCCGGGCGGAGACCGCGCGCAGCAGCTCGTCGCCGGCGGAGTGGCCCAGGGTGTCGTTGACCTCCTTGAAGCGGTCGAGGTCCAGTGCCAGGACGGCCACCTGGGTGCCCCCGGCCAGGGCGGAGTCCATGGCCTGAGCCAGGTGGGCGCGGTTGGCCAGGCCGGTGAGGTCGTCGTGCAGCGTCTGGTGGCGCAGCTGCTCCACCAGGTCGGCCTGGACGGCGCGGGCGCGCTCCGCCAGCGTCCAGGCGGTCAGCGACCCGGTGCAGGCTGCGGCGAAGAAGGCGGCGTGCACCCCGGCGAAGCGCCAGGGGTGGAGCATGTGCTCGTGGTTGTGCCCGTACACGTGCTGGGGCCAGAGGGTCCCCACCAGGCCGTGCTCGAGCAGCACCCAGGCGATGGCCACGCTGAAGGGCGCCCAGGCCTCGTACAGAGCGACGACGGGGACCATGACGAAGAAGTGGAAGTGGGCCTCGATGTACCCCCCGGAGACCGAGACCAGGTAGGACGAGCAGGCCATGAGCCCGGCGGCGGCGGCGCAGGAGGCCAGCGCTCGATGCACGCGCAGGCGGCCCCGGGTGAGCTGCTCTGCGGTGGCGAGCAGGTACAGCCCGGCGGGGACTGCCAGTGGCAGGGAGCTCAGCAGCGGGGTGTGCCGGTAGAGGGTCCAGCCCGCGAGCAGGGGCAGGTGGGCGAGCAGGACGGTGGTGACCCAGCGGTGGCGGGTGCGCCAGACGTCCTCAGGTAGCGACAGCAGACCGGGGAGCCTCCAGGACTGCAGGCCGGTGCTCCGGCGGGTGCGTGACACGCCCGATCATCGACGGGCGTGCACCGGCACTTGAGTCCCGCCTCGAGGGCTGCTCCCCGACCGCCCGACCGCCCGACCGCCCGCCCCGGAGCGCTCGTCAGCGCGTTCGCGCTGACGATCGCCGTCCACTCCGTCCAGCGAGACGCTGACCCGCGCCGCACACCGATGGCCTCACCGGTGGCCGTCTCTCGCACACCAGCCTCAGCGCGCGACGGGGCCGCTCCGGTCCCGGCAGTGGGCGTTCGCGCGCCGCCTCGTGCACCTCCGCCGCGGACGGCCCAGAGCGTCGCGCGACGATCAGTCAGCTCGGGGGGCGGTGAGCCGTGCGGGCAGCACGTCGACGAGGTGGTCGATGAAGTCCTCCAGGGGCTGGTCGCCGGAGTCCATCCACCGGAGGATGACGTGGGCCGCGCCGGCGCTGACGAACTGCGTGACCACCTCCCGGGCGTCGTCGTCCAGGTCCTCGAACTCGGTGTCGACCGACGGCCTGGTGAAGGCGGCGAACTGCGCGATCAGGCGTTCCAGGACGGCGGACCGAGAACCCACGCCGATCGCGTACGCCAGGACGTCTCGAGATCGCCCCAGCGCCTCGATGGTGTGGGCGAGGCCCGTCCGGCTGATGCTGCGCCGGTCGCCGCGGTGAGCGCTCCGCTGCTCGACGTCGAGCTGGGAGACGACGGCGAAGGGCTCCGTGATCGCATGGACAGCGAGGTCGTCGACGGTCGCGAAGTGGGTGTAGTAGGTGCTGCGCGCCACTCCGGCGGCTTCACACAGCCAGGTCACGCTGGGGCGGGGCAGCTGTTCCGCGGCGGCACGCCGGTATGCGGCGACCAGCCGACGTCGCGTCTCCTGCACCTGTGCGTCGTCGGCTGAGCGGAGGTCGAGGCGCCGGGCCTCCTGTGGTCCGTCCGTGTGACCCACCCCCTGTAGACACTGTCCATTCTCGGCGTACAGTCCCGCCTGCAGCCTCATCCGGCATCTTGCCGGGCGACGCCGCTCACCCGGTCACGGCGCGGCGTCCTCGCGAACGTCCGGTGCGGTGCGAGCGCGTCCAGTGTCGAACGCGGAAGGACGAGGGATGAACGCCTGGGTGCCCCACGAGGTCCACCCTCCGCTGGAGGTGGCGGAGGTTCCTGGCCCCGCTCCCGGCTCCGGCCACCTCGAGGACCCGCAGCCGTGGAGACGCCGATGACGGCACCAGCCCTGCGGACGGCCGAGGGCCGCGCCGCCCTCGACGCCGTGGCAGCGCCTCCCCTGCACCGGGCCGGCGGCCCCGAGAGCATCCGCCACCCCGAACTCGTCTGACCGGATCACACACAGGAGGAACCACATGGCACGACTCGACGGCAAGGTCGCGATCATCACGGGCGCGGCCAGCGGCATGGGACTCGCTGGGGCACGGCTGTTCGCCGCAGAGGGCGCCGTCGTCGTCATGACCGACGTCGCCGAAGACGCCCTGCGCCGCGAGGCCGCGGCGATCACGGCCGAGACCGGCGCGACCGTCACGGCACGGACCCTGGACGTCACCTCCCCGCAGTCGTGGGCCGACGTGGTCTCAGGGACGGTCGCTGAGCACGGGCGCGTCGACGTCCTGGTCAACAACGCCGGGATCCACATCGCCAAGGGCGTCCTGGAAGCAGAGCTGGAGGACTGGAACACCGTGATGGCGGTCAACACCACCGGTGTCTGGCTGGGGATGAAGTCCGTCATCCCGCACATGCAGGCCCAGGGCGGGGGCTCCATCGTCAACGTCTCCTCGATCGCCGCGATCATCGGCGGGGAGGCGGACGCCGGGGGCGCGGCCTACTCAGCGTCCAAGGGGGCCGTGCGGTCGCTGACCAAGCACGCCGCCCAGTGGTTCGCCAAGGACGGCGTGCGGGTGAACTCCATCCACCCCGGGTCCGTGTTCACCGGCATGGCTGCTGCTGCCGGCTTCACCAAGGAGTCGATGGGCGCCCAGCTCGGGGGGAACGTCCCGCTGCCCCCGCACGTCGGCGACCCCGAGGACATCGGGTACGGGATGCTCTACCTCGCCTCGGACGAGGCGAAGTACGTGACCGGTGAGGAGCTGGTCATCGACGGAGGCTGGACCACCCGCTGACCCGCCCAGCGGGGCGCTCACCGGCTGGTCCCCCTGTCGGTGAGCGCCCCGCTGCCTTGGCCCAGCACCTCGTGCGGGACGTCCGCACCGAGCAGGGCTCACCGGTGCACCTGTGCGTGGTCGCCGCTGGTGTGCCGTGGATGTTGCCCTTCCACGGTCGCGACACCGCCTCCACCTCTGCGACCGGGATGCCCACGACCGACGACGGGCCCTCCCTGCGCCACGTGCACACGGCGCTGCAGCCGTTCGCCCCTCGTGCGCACTGGGGTGAGCTGCACCTGACCACCCGGAAGCACCTGGAGAGCGCTTCCCCGAGCGGGTGGGCGGTGGCGTCGACCACGACCGCTCGCACACCGGGCTGGGGCGCGCCCGCGCCGTCGTGGCACCACCGCGGAGCCGGGACCTGCCGACTGCGGTGCTGGTGGTGGCGCGCCGCGGCTCAGGACCCGAAGGTGTGCGGACCGCGGATGACGACGTCCGCGCCACCGTCGACGAAGAGCACCTGACCTGTGGCGTGGGTGTTCTCCTCTCCCGTCAGCCACGCCAGGGCACGCGCGACGACCACCGGCTCGAAGGGCCCCTTGAGCGGCATGGGCACGACGGCGTCCAGCTGGGCGCGGCCCTGCTCGGTCTCCATCAGCGGGGCGGTCATGGGGGTCAGGACGATGCCGGGGCCGACGGCGTTCAGGGGGATCCCGGCGCCGGCCCAGCGCGGCTCGACGGAGGTGCTCCTCACCCACTGCGCGATGGAGCGCTTGGTGGAGGGGTAGATGAGGTGGCCCAGCCCCTGCTCGGCCAGCGCCTCGGCGCGCGCCACGGCGCCGGGCTCGTCCCCGGCCTCCAGCACCTCGACCAGCTCGGCGTCGTTGTCCTGCAGCGCCGAGAAGGAGGCGACCACCGCCGCACGGGGCGCACTCGACCTCGCCAGCAGGGGCCTCAGCGCCTCCAGGGTGGCGACCGCCCCGAAGTGGTTCACCCGCACCGTCAGCGCCGAGGGCAGCGCGACTCCCGCGACGGCCAGGACGGCGTCGACGCCCCCTCCACCCGCCGCCTCCTCGACCTTCCCGGGCAGCGCTTCGCGCTGTGCGGGGTCGGCGAGGTCAGCATCGACCTCCGCGCCGCGCAGGTCCACGCCGATGACGTGGTGGTCCTGAGCGCGGAGGAGGTCAGCCGTGGCGCGGCCGATCCCCGAGGCCGCTCCGGTGATCACGTAGGTCCTGCTCATGCGTCGGCTCCTGTCGTGCGGGAGGTGCGTGCGCCAGCCACGTCTCGGCGGCCCGGCGTCAGCGCTGGAACCAGGCGCCGTCGACCAGGTGCGTCATCCCCGAGACGAACGCGGCGTCGTCCGAGAGCAGCCAGGCCACGGTGTGGGCGACGTCGACGGGGCGGCCCAGCTGACCTGAGGGCTGCCCTGCGGCGTACTGCGCCCGCACCTCCTCCGGCAGTGCCGCGACCGCCGGGCTGGCGATCAGGCCCGGGGCCACGGCGTTCACCCGGATCCCGTCACGTGCGTACTCCAGCGCCGCCTGCTGGGAGAGGGCGATGACGCCGGCCTTGGCCGCGGCGTACGCGGGCTGCCCCGGCGTCGCCTTCAGGCCCGCTCCGGAGGCCATGTTGACGATGCTGCCGCCGCCGTGGGCCAGGAAGTGGCTGAGCTGCGCCTTCATGCACAGCCACACGCCCTTGAGGTCGATGTCCATGATCCGGTCCCACACCGCCACGTCCATGTCGTGCAGGCGCGAGGGGGGCTGGCCGACGCCAGCGATGTTCGCGGCCAGGTGCAGACCCCCGTAGGTGGACAGCGCCGCGTCCACCAGGCCCTGCGCGGAGGCGGCGTCGCTGACGTCGACGCGGTGGAAGGTGGCGGCACCACCTCCGGCGTTGATCTCGGCGACGACTCGGGCGCCCGCCTCCTCGGTGACGTCGGCCACCACCACGCGGGCTCCCCGCGCTGCCAGCAGCTTGGCGGTGGCCTCGCCGATGCCGGAGGCGCCTCCGGTCACCACGGCCACCTGGTCCACGAACGACACCGTCCACCTCCGCGTGCGCCCGGGCACCGTCACCCAGGTCGTTTCCCTGAGAAAACATATGCAGTCGCTATCGTTGCGTCAATGGCCGGCCCCGACCCCCACCAGCGGCTGCCCTACCGCGTGGAGCTGGCCGCCTCGCTGGGCTCGCTGGTGCAGACCTGGTGGTCGCCCGCGTTCCGCGAGGACATGGTCCGAGGCGCCGGGGTCGAGCTGGGCACCACGGAGGCACGCCTGCTGTGGGAGCTGGGGGCCCGTGGGGCGCAGCGCTCAGGCGCTCTGGCCGCGCTGCTGGACCTCGGGGCCCCGAGCATCAGCAAGGGCGTGGCCAAGCTCGTCTCGCGAGGCCTGGTGGAGCAGGTTCGAGACCCCAGCGACGGGCGGGGGGTGCTGGTCGACCTCACGGCAGAGGGCCGCGCGGTCACCCAGCGGCTGTACGACGTGGGCGACCGCGTGGTCTCCGAGGTGCTGTCCACCTGGTCCGACCAGGACGCCCGCTCGCTGACCGTCCTGGCCGGGCGGTTCAGCCGAGACGCCATCGCCCACGCCTCACGTCTTCGGTCGCGCGCTCCCGACCGGTCCGTCCAGCACGACCAGGCCGGTGCGGAGATGGACGGCAGCGCCTGAGCCTGGCGGCGGTGACGAGGAGCCGCTGGCCCTCGCCCCCGCCGACGGCCCGTCAGCGGCTGCCGGTGCTCAGCCCTGTCCGCCCCGGACGACGGCCGGCCCGACCACCTGCGTGAGCGGCTGCGTGAGCTGCAGCCCGTCCACCGGCTGGAGCTGGTCGTACCCGACCCGGTACCCGACGATCTTCATGCCGGGGGTCAGGTCCTCCTCGTAGACCTTCGCGTAGTTCTTCTGGAAGAAGTCCGCGATGTCGGCCTCGTAGCCCTGGTCGTAGCTGAGCAGCAGGTAGATGCGCTGGTGGCCCGACGCGAGCGCGTCGACCTGGTCGGGCAGGGTGGCCGCGTCGAAGGCGGGGATGCCCCCGCGCCGGTCCCACCCGGGCAGCGTGACCACCTTCGCGTCGCCGTCGTAGTACTTCTCGAACGGCCAGATGGTGAACGGCGAGGAGACCACCACGAGGTCGGACGGGCCCGCCTTGTCCGCGAGCAGCTGCGCGGCGCCGCGGTAGTCCTCCTTGACGGGCACGTCGGTCCGGACCGCCTCCGAGACCGTCGCCGACGCGGTGAGCGCGAGCACCACCGCGGCGGAGACCACCGCGAAGCGGGGGCGCATGGCCGCCACGAAGGCCACCACGAGCAGCACCACCGCGGGCAGCGCCGCGATCATGTACCGCGACAGGAAGAACGGCGAGATGACGTGGCTGAGCACGAACGCCAGCAGCACCGGGCCGAAGGCCGCGGCGACCACGGCGCCCAGCTCGCGGTCGGGGCGGCGAGCCACCCGCACCACCAGCAGCGCGGCGAGCATGAGCAGCGGCCAGGTGGCCACGAGCGCGGAGTTGGCGCTGTCGGGCAGGAACCCGCCGAGGAACTGCGAGTAGACGTTGGTGAAGTCCACCGACGACGGCGAGGGGAGCTGGGGCCGCGTCCCGGAGGCCGAGCCCTCGGCGCGGAAGTAGGCCAGCCACGGCAGCAGGGCCAGGGCGACGAGCACCGCGGTGCCGGCCATGCGACCCAGGCCGCGCCAGCGCTCGCGCGCCGAGACGGCCAGGAAGACCAGGCCCTGCACGACGAGCACGAAGAGGAAGAAGTAGTGCGTGTAGGCGCCGGCCACCGCCGTCAGCGCGAAGCCCGTCCAGTCGGCGGCGCTCCCCCGCCGCAGGACCCGCAGGAAGAAGAGCTGGCTGAGCAGGGTGGCGAAGACGAGCATCGTGTACATGCGCGCCTCGTTGCCGTACCAGTTCATGAACGGCGAGAGGGCGAAGACCGCCACCGCCAGCAGCGCCCAGCGGGTGCGCAGCATCCGGCGGGCGACCAGGTAGAGCACCGGCAGGCAGGCGAGGAAGAACACCATCGACAGTGCGCGCGCGGTCTCGACGTCCCCGCCGAACGCCAGGCGCCAGGTGCGCAGCAGCAGGTGGTAGCCGGGGACGTGGACGTCCTGGGCCACCTCCTTGAGCATGGCCCCGTAGCTGCGGTCCGTCTGCTGCATGCTCTGGGACTCGTCCAGGCGCAGGCTCTGCCCGGCCAGCCACACCCGTGAGACGGTCAGGACGGCGACGGCGCACAGCACCTGGACGGCGGCCACCACCGCGAGGCGGTGGCGGTGCAGGAGGTCGTCCGCGCGGCGCAGCGCAGTCGCGGCACCGCCGCGCGCCGACGCCCACCGCGCGGGTCCGGTCCCGCCGGGGCGCTCCGGGGCGCCCGGGGCGGGCGCCGCGGGAGCGGACGGCTCCTGCAGGTCGGACGGTGCTGCCGATCCGACGGCGGTGCTGGTCAACGGGCCTCCTCGAGGACGGGACGGGCCGTCGAGGCGCTGTCGCGCAGGTCGACGACGTCGTGGGCGCCCTGCGGGCGGGGGGCGCGCCGCGGCGCGGCCGCGAGCACGAACGGGACCGACACGGCCACGTGCACGCACAGCCAGGCGGCGTTGGCGATGAGGGAGGGCGACAGGCCCTCGCGGGCCAGGCCCACGGCCAGCGCGAGCGCGCCGACCGCCGCGTAGGCGATGTTGGGCAGCACCAGGCGCAGGAAGTTGGCCTGCCCGCCGTCACCCACGTCCTTGCTGGTCACCGCGAAGGTCGTCCGGCGCTTGGTGAGCACGGCGACGAGGGCGGTCAGCTGGAGCCACCAGGAGGACAGCGAGAAGGAGATCGCCTGGAAGCTGTACGACGACGCGCTGGTGCGCTGCAGCACGAAGAGGTTCAGCCAGATGTAGGGCAGGAAGACCAGCGCCAGCGTCATGGTGGAGGTGACGATCGGGGTCTGGCCGGTGAGGAGGTAGACGACCGGCAGCAGCGTGGAGGCCAGCACCACGACGCCCGACAGGTAGTAGGCGGCCGAGGACAGGTACTGCAGCCGCTGCCCCCAGCTGAGGCCGCGCCGCAGGAGGGGGTTGTAGGAGAAGACCACCTCGAGGCTGCCGCGGGTCCAGCGGAACTGCTGCTTGTAGTAGTTGAGGAAGTCGTCCGGGGCCAGGCCCTGGGCCAGCACCTTCGGCACGTAGACGCTGCGCCACCCCGCGTCGTGCACGAGCAGGGACGTGAGGAAGTCCTCCGCGATGCTCGTCTCGCACATGCCCCCGGCGTCGGCCAGGGCGGTGCGGCGGATGGCCATGTTGGTGCCGCACATGAAGGCGGAGTCGACGCGCGACTTGCCGCTCATGATCGGCCCGAAGAACAGCGTCTGCTGCTGCCACGCGGTGCGGGTGACCCGGTTGTCCCGGTGGTTGGCGTAGTACTGCGGCGTCTGGACGAAGCCCATCCGCTCGTCGGTGAAGTAGCCCATGACCTCGGCGAGGAAGGTGGGTGCCGGCACGTGGTCGGCGTCGAAGACCACCACGAAGGGGCTGGTGGTCCGGGCCAGCGCGTGGTTGATGTTGCCCGCCTTGGCCCCGCCCGGGGTGGTGCGCGTGAAGCACACCACGCCCAGCTCCTCGGCCAGCACCTCGACGTCGCGCCAGTCGGCCTTGCGGGCCACGAGGCCGTCGTTGAGCAGGTGGACGCGCACGGCGCCGCGGTGCTCCATGGCCAGGGCCGCCAGCGCGGTCCTGCGGACCACGTCCACCGGCTCGCCGCACACCGTGATGAAGACGTCGACGTCACCGTCGAAGTCCGGGTCGAACGGGCGGTCCCGGTCGGTGGCCCACACGGTGTGCACGTAGCTGGCGATCTGGAAGAGGTGGAACACCTCGGTGACCGCCAGCGTCCAGAACAGCAGCGCGTTCCCGTGCTGGAACGCGAAGCAGATCATCGCGAAGTAGACGACGGCCAGCACGAGGTTCAGCGTGAGGACCGCACGGCTCGGCACGTGCTGCAGGAAGGCGGTGTCCTCGGGCGAGAGGGCGTCCGGCGCGGTGCCGGGGCCCTGCGCGTCCGGGCGCTCGTGGGGCTCGCGCAGGTCCAGGACGGCGTCGGTCACGGGAGGTCCCTCCCTCGAGGGTCGTTGAGGTCGGGCAGCTGGTCGAGGTGCAGCGCCATGCCGAACCACGCCCAGTTGGCGTCGTAGTAGCCCAGGCCGGGCTTCGCCGCGCGGGTGTCGGGGTCGTACAGGGGCAGCAGCTCGGTGCGGTACACCTCGCGGGCCAGCGCGGGGCGCGCCACCTCCAGGGCGCCGAGCGCGCCGCCGTACATCGCGGTGGAGGGGTAGTCGACGGCGGGGCGCCCGTCGTGGGTGTAGACCGCGCTCCAGCGCCCCGTGGTCTCCCACGCGTCGCCGAGCACGGAGGCCTGCTGCTCCAGGAGCGCCCGGGCGCGCGGCTCGTCGTTCCACCGGGCGTCCAGCGCGAGGCGCCACGGCAGCCGCAGCGCCTCGAAGCCGAAGTCGGTGGTGCTGCCGGTGGTCGTGGTGATGCCGGTCGCGACCGAGGCGGCGCCGGTCGTGCGGTCCAGGCGCACCCAGTCCGGCGCCAGGGCGCCCTGGGCCTGGCCGCCCAGCGGGTCGGCGGAGACCTGCTGCAGCACCGCGTAGCTGCTGTCCACCAGAGCGGCCCAGTCGTGCTGGGGGTCCACGCGGGCGAAGGCGCGGTAGGCGTAGGGCGCGAAGTACGACGGGTTGACCAGCACCGAGGCGGTGTCGTTGCGCTCGAGGTCGTTGGCCGTCAGCACCGGACGCCCGGCGACGTCCACCACCTCCGCCTGCCACACCGCGTTGACCAGCGGCAGCGCGTCGTAGAGGTAGTCGTCGTCCTGCCACCGCGAGTACGCCATGAGCAGGGAGAAGGCGACGTCGACGTCCGCGTCGCTGGCGGCGTTCTGGCCGCCGGAGTCGGTCTGGACGCCGTAGGTGCCGTCGGCGCGGGGCCCGAAGCGCCACGACAGCAGGCGGTCGGGGCGCTGGAGGTTGTCCTTGGTCCACGACCACGAGCTGTCGAAGGTGGCGCGGTCGTCGCTCCAGACCGCGCGCATCATCGTGTAGCTCTGGCCCTCGGAGGTGGTGATGCCGCCCTGGGACGGGTCGAGCGTCCGCCCGGTCCCCTGCTCGATGAACCCGGTCTTGTACGAGGCCCACATGTCGCTCAGCGCGGTGTCCTCCGAGGGGACCATCGGGGTGTCGGCGGCCACGCGCTGCACCGCCTGGCGCACGCCCCCGGTCAGCTGCAGGGCGACGGCCAGCACCAGGACGACGGCGACGGCGACGGCTCCGGCCGTCAGCCAGCCGCGGCTGCGCGAGCCGCGCGGGCCGCGGTCGGGCCCGTCGGGTGCGTGCTGCGAGGGCGCCGCTCCGGCGCCCTCGACCTGGTCAAGCGACATCGGTGCCTCCGGTGCGGTGGGGCTGCGCCGAACGCGCAGGGGTGCTGGTCAGGTCGATGACGTCGGCGTGCCGCGCCACGAAGAGGCGGATCGACGGGTCGTGCGCGTCCACGTCGAGGCGGCTGAGCAGCCCGAGGGCGTCCACCTCGTCGGCCCCGGGGAGCAGTGCCCGCACGCGGTCCTCCTCGAGGAGCCACCTGTCGTCGCGGCGGCTGCTGGACGACTCCGGGCGCCAGCCGTCGGGCAGGACGGCGCGCGGGAGGTCCACCACCACGGAGACGTCGTTGGCGGCGCGCCGCTCGGGGCGGCCCCAGCTGCGGGAGGTGCGCTCGTGCTCGGAGACGAGGGCGGCGAGCACGCCGTCGGCGGTGCGCCGCCAGGTGAAGCGGCGCGCCCAGGCGCGGGCGCCCGACCGCAGCCTCTGGGCGGTGGCCGGGTCCGACAGCTCGGCGAGGGCGCGGTCGAGGGCGGCGGCGAGCACACCGGTGGAGTCCGCGCCGGCACCCTCGGAGTCGTCGACGAGCCAGCCCGTCTCCCCGTGGCGCACGGTGTCCCGGGCGCCGGTGGCGCGGCGCGCCAGGGAGGGCACGCCCGCGGCGTTGGCCTCCAGCAGGGACAGCGACCAGTCGCCGCCGTCGGAGGCGCTCACGGAGAGCCACGCCGTGGCCAGCACCGCGTCGCGGTCGGCGTCGGGCAGGCGGCCGTGGAAGACCACGGGGGCACCCAGGTCAGCGGCGAGGTCCTCCAGGCGCTGGCGGTCGGTGCCGTCCCCGACCAGGTGCAGCTCCAGACCGGGGTGCGCCGGCGCGACGCGCGCGACCGCGGCCAGCAGCGTGTCGAGCCGCTTGTAGGGCGACAGGCGCCCGACCACCACCACGCGGGGGCGGGGTGACGCGTCGGTGGTGATGCCCCGGGTGTCCGCGCCGCCGGGCACCACGCGCACGGGGCCGCGCAGGTGCAGGCGCCGGCGCACGGCCTTGCGGGTGGACGGGGAGAGCACCACCACGGTGCGGCGCCCGTAGACGCGCCGGGTGGCCGGCCCCTCCAGCCAGGCGGCGAAGCGGGCGGCCGCGCGGGGGAAGGAGCGGGTGAACAGGTCCTGGTGGACGTGGTGCACCAGGAGGACGACGGGGGTGTCCCCGGCGACGACGGGGCTGAAGAAGGGGATGCCGTTGGCCGAGTCGACGACGCCGTCCAGCCGCCGGCGGTGCCGCAGCAGCCACGCCATCGCCAGGGGGTAGACGGTCACCCAGCTGCCCATGCGCCGCACGGCGTAGCCGTCGACCACCTCGCGCGCCGGGGTGCCCGCCGGGCGGCTCGTCACCAGGGTGACCGCGTGGCCGTCGGAAGCCAGCTCGCGGGCCACGCGCTCGCAGTACAGCTCGGCGCCGCCCGCGGCGGGGTGGCGGCGGTCGCGCCAGTTGAGGACCGCGATGCGCGCGGTGCGGGGCGCGCTCATGCGACGCGCGCCAGGGACGAGCGCAGGGCCCGCACCTCGGACAGGATCCGGGGGCCGTGGGTCCAGAGGCTGAACGACGACCCGGCCGCGTCGTCGGTCCACTGCACCGGCAGCTCGCGGACGGGGAAGCCGAGACGGGCGGCGATGGCGAGGACCTCCACGTCGAAGGCGAACCCCGTCCCGGTGACCCTCGGGAAGATCGCCTCGACGGCCTCGGCGGAGAAGAACTTGAACCCGCACTGGGAGTCCGCCACCCCACCGGTGAGGGGGCTGGTGAAGGCGCGGAACGCCAGCGACCCCAGGCGGCGCACCAGCGGCTGGGCCACCACGTAGGAGGCGCCGGGCGCCCGCCGCGACCCGATGACGACCGGGGCGCCCTGCCGCAGCTGCTCCACCACGGGGACGATCAGCGACGGCGGGGTCGACAGGTCGGCGTCGCAGAAGCCGCGCCACCGCGCGGTGCTGGCGAGCAGGCCGCGGCGCACGGCGGCGCCCTTGCCCTGCCGGGAGCAGCCGATGAGCCGCAGAGCCGCGTTGCGGGGGGCCGTCGAGGCGGCGGCGTCCACCACCTCGGCCGTGCGGTCCACCGAGCCGTTGTCGACCACCGTCACCACCACCGACAGCGGCAGCTCGGCGACCTGCGCCAGCAGGGCGGCCAGGGTCGGCCCGAGGCGGGCCTCCTCGTTCCACACGGGGACGACGACGTCGAGGTCGGCCGTCCAGCGGGTCGTGCGCTGCACGTGCGGTGCGGTGGTGTCCAGGGTGGTGCTCACGTCGATCCCCTCGGAGTCGCGGGCCCCGCCGCGGGGCAGGGCTGACGGCAGGAGTGCCGTGTGGTCTGGGAGGCCCGCGGTCTGGGCCATCCGGTGTTCGGAGCCGTTCGCGGCCCGGTTTGCCCTGGTCTGCGGCCTTCATGCCGCGGTGGCGGGCGTGTGGGAGCGCCCGCGGGCGTCCGGCAGGGGCGGCGCGCTCGGCGCCGCGGCGCGCGGGTCAGCCGCGCACCGGCACCTCGGGAGGGACGTGCTCGGGCCGGGCCACCGGGCGCAGCGGCACCACCTCGGCCGGCTCGTCCAGCACGAGCGGCCCCGCCACCGGGACCGCCCCGGCGGGGGCTGCCGCCACGAGCACCCGGCGGGCGAACACCAGACGGGAGCTCACGAGGTAGGACACGGCGGCGCTCACCACGGTCGCCAGCAGCACGCTGGCGGTCCCGGAGGTGCCGAGCAGGCGGTGCGCCACCCAGAAGGCGAGGGTGTTGGCGCCGAAGGCGACGAGCACCGAGGCGTTGAAGAGCAGCGCCCGCCGGGCGACGGCCCGCAGGGGCTCGGGCGCGCCCGACCGTCGAGAGGCCCACGTCCAGTGGTAGCTCACGAGGAAGTTGACCTGGGTGGCGACGACGAACGCCGTGGCGTTGGCCACCTCGGCGAGCACGTGACCCGACAGGAGCCGGAAGACCGCGAGGTGCAGCAGGGTCATCGCGACACCGGTGACGGCGAACCTCACCCGGTGGTCACGCACGATCGAGATCACTGCAGGTTCCCCTTCGCACGACGGACACCGGACGTGCCTCGTCGCACCACCGCTGCTCGAGCGGCAGACCGACGGTACGTCGTGGACGACCGGCCACCTAGCGGGATCGGCTCCACCCCCGGAAGAGGGACAGCCGAGGGAGTGACAGCGACCACGGTCGTCAACCCTGAGTGACCGCCTGTGCACTCGGAGCCACGTCCACGACGCTCGTCCGCCCCTGCACCCCAGGGCCTCACCGGAGGCTCCCGAAGACGATGACGTTGTCCTCGTAGTGGCCAGTGGCACTGTCGAACGCGCCACCGCAGGTCAGCAGCCTCAGCGCGGGTCCGGGTCGGGGTCCGTAGACCTCCTGCGTGGGGAAGTCGTCCTTGCTGACGCGCACGACGTCGTCCACCGAGTAGGCGACCGTGGTGCCGTCGTCCAGCAGCACGTCCACCTCGTCTCCCGGCACCAGCTCGTGGAGGCGGAAGAAGACCGCCGGGGCGCTGCGCGAGTCCACGTGGCCGGCGATGACGCTCGGCCCCGGCCGTCCCGGGACCGCGCTGGTGGTGAGCCACCCCGCGCTCTGCGCCTCTGAGAGGTCGGGGACCTGCAGGGCGCCGTCGGGGTCGATCCCCAGCGGCAGGAGCGCCGACTCGACGCCGATGCGCGGGACCGAGACCCGCACCGGGACGGGTGAGCGCTCCGAGGTCGCGGCGCCGGCACCGCCTGCGCCCTCGGCCAGCGACGGAGCGAACCCCTCGCGCACCGTCGCGGCGGCAGCGCGCTGGTCCGCCGCGGCAGACGCGGCAGGCGGCACGGCGGACGGTGCGGCGGACGGTGCGGCGGACGGTGCGGCGGACGGCTCCACGGCCAGCGCGCACGCCCCGAGGCCCAGGACCAGCGAGACGGCCCCCGCGGCGAGCGCCGCGAGCCCCAGCCGGCGCCTCACGGGCGCCCCTGGCGGCTCCGGGCCCGCACCAGGAGCAGCGCGGCCCCTGCCGCTGCGGCGGAGGCCGCACCCAGCAGGACGGCGACCGGCGCACGCCCCGGGGCCCCGCCCTCGACAGCGGCGGCCGCCCCGCCCTCGACAGCGGCGGCCGCCCCGCCCCCGCCGGTGGCCGCGCCGCCCGCGGGCAGCACGCCTCCGCCGCTGCCGCTGGCGTCGGCGACGGGGGTGACGGCCAGGGCGGACGCCCCGTCGCGGCCGTCGGTGACCGCGAGCGTGTACGTGCTGCCGGCCTTGAGGACCACGTCCGCGGTGCCGGCGGTGGAGGTGGCGCTGCCGCCGGCCACGGGCTGGGCGCGCAGCGTCCAGCGGCCGGCGGGCACGTCGGTGTAGCTGGTGGAGGCGGCGAAGGGAGCTCCGCGGACGATCGTGGGCCCGTCCACGGCGGAGACGTCGACGGCGGACGCGGAGCTGGCCGCCGAGAGCACCCGCACCCTGGCCTGACCGGCCGGCGGAGGCGTGAGGTCGTCCTCGAGGGGCACCAGGCGGGCGTCGGCGGCGGTCCCCAGCGCCACCACCGTGTAGGCGCGACCGGACTCGGCCTGCAGCGACGAGCTCAGCACGGGCGCGGCGCCGGAGGAGGCACCTGCGGGGCGGACCCCCACGTCGTAGGACCCGGCGGGCACCTGCGCGTAGTTGGACACGTCGCCGTAGCCGGCACCGTCGACCGTCACCCCACCCTGCCCGCCGCGCGGGGACAGGGCGATGTCCATCCGCGGCAGGTCCGGGACCAGGTGCGCCGCGCGCACCCAGGCCGGTCCCTGGACCGCGGGAGCACCCGGTCCGTCGGCCAGGGCCGCACCCGCGGGGAGGAGGAGGGAGGCGGCCACCAGGGCAGCCGCGGCAGCCGCTCCGCGGCGAAGGGGTCGTCGTGCGCGCATGGAGGCGGTTCGGAGCCGGCCCCCAGACAGATGGGAGGTTCCGGACATCTCCGGCCACAGCGCCCCAAAAGGGTTGCCCTGCGACAATCAGTGATCTACCAGAAGCGCAGCGTCACAACTTCCTGTCGAGCCACAGGAGCAGCCTCAAGCGCCAGGGATGGCCGGCGGGGACGAAGGCCGCGCAGGGGCAGCGGGTGCACCCGGCGCCCGTGTCGTCCCTGCCGTGCAGGACGCGCTCGTGCGAGCAGTCCCAGCAGGTCTCCTGCGGTCTGGTCCTCGCCACGGTCCATGGTCCCGCCGCGCCCACCGCGCGCGCAGCGATCCTTACCCGTCCGCCCCCCGGTGACCGGACGGACGCCCGGAGCGCCCTGGCGGTCTGGCGGTCTGTCGGCAAGCACCGCGGCGCGCGACCCGCGCCAAGTACCGTTCCCCCGTGCTCAAGCTCCCGCTGCTGCCGACCCTGGGCGCGGCCAAGCTCGCGGCCGGCCTGTCCCGCCTGTCCGGTCGAGGCGGCGGGGCGGCGCTGCCGGGTCTCATCGCCGAGAGGCTCCGTCCGACCCTCGCCGCCGACCTGGTCGCGCAGCTGCCGAAGGGCGTCGTCGTCGTCACCGGCACCAACGGCAAGACCACCACCACCAAGCTCATCGCCGAGGCGCTGACGGCCGCCGGCGAGGTGGTCCTCACCAACCGCAGCGGGTCGAACCTGCGCCGCGGGATCTGGTCCTCGCTCATCAAGGCCAGCTCGCTGACCGGCCGCATCGACGCGACGGTCGCGCTGTTCGAGGTGGACGAGGCCTCGCTGCGCCGCGTGGCGGCCGAGCTGGCCCCCCAGCACGTGGTGGTGCTCAACCTCTTCCGCGACCAGCTCGACAGGTACGGGGAGCTCACCTCCACGGCCGCGCTGCTGGCGGAGGGGATCTCGATGACCGAGGCGGACCTCTACCTCAACGCGGACGACCCGCTCGTCGCCTCCCTGGCGACGGCGAGGCGGGGCGCGGCCCGGGTGACCCACTTCGGGATGGGCGACGTCGACGTCGAGGCCGCGACCATCGAGTCGGTGGCCGACTCCGACCACTGCCCCGTCTGCGGCAGCCGACTGCAGTTCAGCCGGCTCTTCTACAGCCACCTCGGCCACTACCGCTGTCCCACCGGCGACTTCGAGCGGCCCGCGCCCGACGTCGTCGTCACGCGGGTGCGCGAGGCGACGAAGACCGGGACGGCGTTCACCGCCGAGGTCGACGGGCAGGCGCACGAGCTCGAGCTCCCGCTGGCCGGCACCTACAACCTCTACAACGGCCTCGCCGCGCTGGCCCTCGCCTCCGGGCTGGGGGTGGACGTCGAGACCGTCCGCACCACCCTCGGCGCGGCCCGCGCGGCGTTCGGGCGCGTCGAGCGGTTCGAGGTGGGCGACCGGACCGTCTACCTCCTGCTGGTGAAGAACCCGGCGGGGTTCGCGCAGTGCCTCGAGACGTTCGTGCTCGAGGACGTGCAGGCACCGGTCCTCATGGTCATCAACGACCGCCACGCCGACGGCCGGGACATCTCCTGGCTGTGGGACGTGCCGCTGGAGCACCTGGCCTCCGGCCGGCCCCCGGTCCTGACGTCCGGCGTCCGGGCGACCGACATGTCGCTGCGCCTGAAGTACGCCGGCGTCGCCTTCGACCAGCAGCCCGCGCTCACCCCCGCGGTCAGGGCGTTCCTCGACCAGGTCCCCGACGGGGGCACGGGGTACGTGCTGGCCAGCTACACGGCCATGCTCGAGGTCCGCGCCGAGTTCACCCGCTTCACCGACGTCGAGAAGGTCGAATCGTGAGCAGGCCCGTGGTCATCGCCCACCTCTACCCGCAGGAGCTGAGCACCTACGGCGACACGGGCAACATCCGCGCCCTCGTGCAGCGCCTGGCGTGGCGGGGGTTCGACGTGGAGGTCCGCCCGGTGGGCGTGGGAACACCGGTCGACCTGGCCGAGGTGGACCTCCTGTTCGGCGGCGGCGGCCAGGACTCCGGCCAGGCGGTGGTCTCGAAGGACCTGCTGCAGCGGGGACCGGCCATCCGGGAGGCAGCGCTCGAGGGCCTGCCGATGCTGCTGATCTGCGGCTCCTACCAGCTCTTCGGCAGGAGCTTCACCACGGTCACCGGCACCGAGCTGCCCGGGATCGGGGTGTTCGACTTGACCACCGTCGGCAGCGGCCAGCGGATGGTCGGCAACATCGTGCTCGAGACCGAGGACCTCGGCCGGGTGGTCGGGTTCGAGAACCACTCCGGCCGGACGCTGCTGGCCCCCGGCCAGCAGCCCCTGGGCAGGGTCACCAAGGGCTTCGGCAACGACGAGGACCGGCGGTTCGAGGGCGCGCGGACGGGCGCCTGCATCGGCACCTACCTCCACGGCCCGGTGCTCCCGAAGAACCCGCGCCTGGCGGACCACCTCCTCCTCGCGGCCCTGCGCCGCCGCCACGGCGTGCAGGAGCTGGCCCCGCTCGACGACGCGGTGGAGCTGGCGGCGTCCGCCACCGCGGCGAGCCGCCCCCAGTAGCCTCCCGGCGCTCAGCGGGACGGTCCCGGAGCGGTCACGCCCCGCCGGAGCGGCGCAGGGCCAGCGCCGCGCGGCTCGTGCCGTGGCCGAGGTTCCAGGACGCGTCGACGAGGGTCTGGCTCATGGCTGCGCCTCCTGCCGGTCGGTGGGCCAGGGGCCGACGAGGTGCACGCGGCCGCCGTCGTCGACGAGGCGGGCGGTGGCCCCCTGCCGCTCCAGCCAGGTGGGCGCCAGCGCGCCGAGGACCAGCGCCGCGGTGCTGAGCGCGTTCGCCTCCGCGCAGCAGGGCGCCACCACCGAGGCGGTGCGCCACACCGCGGCGGCGGGCAGGCCGGTCGCCGGGTCGAGCACGTGGTGGGCCGGGCCGTGGGCGGTGGCACCGAGGTCCAGCAGCACACCGGCCGGCAGCCACAGCAGCGCGCCGGTCCCGCGCGAGGTGTCCGGGAGGACGACGACGCCGCGCCACGCGGCCGGCGGTCGCGGGAGCGCGGCGGGGTCGGCGCCGGCGGTGGCGCGCACCGGGCGGACGGGCACCGGCCACGCCGCCGCGGGCGCGTCCGGGGTGCGGGAGCGCACGGCGTCGATGTCGTCGTCGTACCCGAGCTGCTCCAGGGAAGCTGCCCCGGGTCGGGTCGACGGCCCCGCCGGTGCGCTCCGCGGCGTCCAGGGCCACCTCGACGAGGTCGGCCAGCAGGGCGCTGAGGCGGACGGGGGTGCCAGCGGCGGCGGCGCGGGCCGCGAGGGCCACCTCGGAGTCGGGCCGGAACCGGCTCGCGGCGGCGTCGACGGCCGCCAGCTGCTCCTCCACGAGGGCTCGCGCCGCCGGGAGGGCGGCGGGGTCGGTGACCACCAGGCGCGTCGTGGTCGTCCACACCGACCACTCGTCGGCCACCGGGGCCCCGGTGCGCGGAGCGCGCTGCCCGCGCCACCCGGTCCGGCCGGACCGGGTGCGCGGCCGGTCAGGGACCGCGGTGCTCACGACCCGTTCGATCCGGCGTGGGCCGAGGAGCCGGTGCTGGTCGTGGCCGCCGCCGTCGTCGTCGAGGAGGACTCCGCCGCGGCGACCCCGGCGACGGCCACGGCGCCGACCAGGGCGGCTCCCGTGGCGACGACGACGGCCCCGGCCCGCCTCCTGCTCTTCTCGCGCTCACCGCTCACGTCGGCCACTCCCGCTCTCTGCTCTCGTCGGCCGCCGGTGGCGGCCACAGCAGCACGGTGCCCAGCGGCGGAGCCCCGGCGCTGGACGGTCGCTGTCCGGCCCCTGTGGACGGGAGCCGCGGAGAGGACCCGGTCACGAGGACTTGACCAGCCGGACACACGGGTGGAACATTCGGAATCGAAACTTCGAAGAAGAAGTTCTGAGCGCGGAGCACCGCCGGTCCGCGCCGACCGCCCCAGGAGGTCTCCGTGAGCAGAGCACCAGCGAAGCCCCGCCCGGCGTCCGCGACGCGCACCGCGACCCCCGCCTGCACCACCGACACCCGAGCTCCGGAGGCGCCCGTGGACCAGGACGACGTGACGGGCCTGCTGCGCCGCACCGCCGAGCACCTGGGGCACATGCTCGACGCGGCCTTCGACACCGTGGAGCTGGTGCGCCAGCGCACCGAGGCGGTGCTCGGCACCGACCGGGGGGCCACCACACGGCTCGCCCTCACCGCGCTGCACCCGCTCTTCCGCAGCGTCCTCGCGCACCAGCCCAACCCCCTGGAGGGCGTGGGCGTGGCCGTGGGGCCCGGCGCCCTGTCCGACACCGAGCGGTGGCTCGAGTGGTGGCGCCGCGGCCCGGACGGCGCGGCGTCGTTCACGCGACACGTCCTGGACCCGGGCGCCCTCGGGTTCTACGACTACCAGTCGCGCCCCTGGTTCCGCACGCCGCTGGAGGCGGGGCACGAGGTGGCCGTGGGCCCCTACCTCGACGCCGGGGGGTGCGACGTCTACACCACCACGCTCGCGACCCCGCTGGTGCTGGGCCCCGGTCAGGACCTGGTGGTGGGGGGCGACCTCGACATGGCCCGGCTGGAGGCGACCTTCCTGCGGGAGGTCGGACGGCGCCGCCCGGCCGTGGCGCTGCTGGCCGCCAGCGACCGCGTGGTGGTGTCCAACACCGCGCTCCTCACGTCGGGCTCGCGCGTCCCCGCGACCGTCAAGGAGGCCGTCCAGGCCGAGGTGGCGGTGCCCTCCCGCGTGCCGGGGCGCTCCTCGTGGCGCCTCGTGGCGCTGGAGCAGCAGCCGTGAGCAGCGCCCTGCGCGCGGTCGACGGCGCCCGGAGTCCCCTCGGCGCCGCGCCGCTGGTGCTCGTCACCGCCATCGGTGACGCCACCGGGGGCGCGGCGGGCCGGGCCGAGCAGGTGGCCGCGCAGCTGGAGACCGCCGTCTCGGTGGGCCTGGTCGGCGCCGGCGTGCGCCTGCCCCCCGAGCGGGAGCTCGCAGAGCAGCTCGGCGTCACCGTGCTGCAGCTGCGGCAGGCGCTGGCCATCCTGCGCGACCGCGGCCTCATCACCACGCGGCGCGGCAACGGCGGTGGCAGCTTCGTCACGGACGCCTCGGTGGTCTCCCCGGACGAGGTCAGCCAGCGTCTGCGCCGCCTGAGCACGGAGTGGCTGCGCGACCTCGGAGACCTGTCGTCGAGCATCACCTCCTCCGCGTGCCGGTTGGCCGCCGAGCGCGCTGACGAGCCGGACGTCGAGCACCTGCGAGAGCTGGCCGCGGCGTTCGAGCAGGCCACCACCACCCAGCAGCTGCGCCTCGCGGACAGCAGGCTGCACGTCGCCCTGGGAGGAGCGGCGCAGTCGCTGCGGCTGACCGCGGCCAGCGTGCAGGTCCGGGGGGAGATCGCCCCGCTGCTGTGGCACGAGGTGGACGGCGAGCTGCCGACCGCCGCGCTGACCGAGCAGCACGCCGAGCTCGTGGCGGCCATCGCCGCCGGCGACGCCGAGCGGGCCCGCCGCCTCGGGCAGCTGCACGCCGAGCACGAGGTCCGGCACGTCATCGAGGCGCACCTCGCCGAGGTGCTCACCGAGGTGACCTCCGCGAGCGGCTGAGGCCGCCGCACCACCGCCAGCACCACCCCACACCACTCCTCACCACCCCACACCGGCCAGCACCACCTCGGCCCCGTCACGAGGCCGACGCGCTCCACGACCCTGCGGCACCCCCGTCGCAGGGCCAGCCGCTGCAACCCCCGGAGGCACCCATGGGCAAGCACTACGACTACGTGATCGTGGGAGGCGGCTCTGCCGGCTGCGCCCTCGCCAACCGCCTCAGCGCCGACCCCTCCACCTCCGTGCTGGTGCTCGAGGCGGGCCGCAGCGACTTCTCGCTGGACCCGCTGGTGCACATGCCGGCGGCGCTGCCGTTCCCCATCGGCAACCGCTTCTACGACTGGAAGTACGAGTCCGAGCCGGAGCCCCACATGGGCGGCCGCCGCGTCTACCACGCGCGCGGCAAGGTGCTCGGCGGCTCCAGCAGCATCAACGGGATGATCTTCCAGCGGGGCAACCCGCTCGACTACGAGCGGTGGGCCTCCGACCCCGGCATGGAGACCTGGGACTACGCCCACGTGCTGCCCTACTTCAAGCGCATGGAGAACTGCCTGGCCGGCGCGGACGCCTGGCGCGGCGGCTCCGGACCGCTGGAGCTGGAGCGCGGTCCGGCCAACACCCCCCTGTTCGGCGCGTTCTTCGAGGCGGTGCAGCAGGCCGGGCACCCGCTCACCGACGACGTCAACGGCTACCGCCAGGAGGGCTTCGCGCCCTTCGACAGGAACGTGCGCCACGGCAAGCGCCTCAGCGCCGCCCGCGCCTACCTGCACCCGGTGATGGACCGCAAGAACCTCACCGTGCACACGCTGTCCACGGTGACCGGCGTCCGCATGCAGGGCGCCCGCGCGGTGGGCGTGGACTACCTGCGCGGCGGCAAGCTCAAGCGCAGCGTCGACGCCGGTGAGGTCATCCTCTGCGGCGGCGCGTTCGGCACCCCCCAGCTGCTGCAGCTGGCGGGGATCGGCGACGCCTCCGACCTGGGCGCCCTGGGCATCCGCAGCGCCGTCGACCTGCCCGGCGTGGGCCAGAACCTCCAGGACCACCTCGAGGTGTACGTCCAGTACGCCTGCAAGCAGCCCGTCTCCCTGGGGCCGTGGCTGAGCAAGGTGCGGGCCCCGCGCATCGGCGCCGAGTGGCTCTTCTTCAAGAGCGGCGTGGGTGCCTCCAACCACTTCGAGGCCGGCGGGTTCATCCGCAGCAACGACCGCGTCGACTACCCCAACCTCATGTTCCACTTCCTGCCCGTCGCGGTGCGCTACGACGGGTCGAAGCCCGCGTCGGTGCACGGCTACCAGGTGCACATCGGCCCGATGTACTCCGACGTCCGCGGCAGCCTGAAGATCAAGAGCACGAACCCGCTGGAGCACCCGGCCATCCGGTTCAACTACCTGTCCACCGAGAACGACCGCCGCGAGTGGATCGAGATGGTCCGCGCCGCCCGCACCATCCTCGAGCAGCCGGCGTTCGCCGCCTTCAGCGACGGGGAGATCTCCCCCGGACCCTCGGTGGAGACCGACCAGGAGATCCTCGACTGGGTCGCCAAGGACGCCGAGACGGCGCTGCACCCCTCGTGCACCGCCAAGATGGGCACCGGCCCCGACAGCGTGGTGGACCCGCTGACCATGAAGGTGCACGGCACCGAGGGCCTGCGGGTGGTGGACGCCTCGGCGATGCCGTACGTCACCAACGGCAACATCTACGCGCCGATCATGATGATGGCCGAGAAGGCCGCCGACCTCATCGCCGGCAACACCCCGCTGCCCGCCCTGCACGTGCCGTTCTACCGCCACCGCGACGGCATGCCGCTGTACCCCGAGGGCGACCCGCGCAACAGCACGCCCACCGCCCAGCCCACCGCCCTGCAGACGGCGCTGGAGGTCTGAGCCGTGCCCGACCTGTTCATCGACGGCTCCTGGAGGTCGTCCTCCGACGGCGGCACGCGCGACGTCGTCGACCCCGCCACCGGGCGGGCGTTCACGGCGGTGGACGAGGCGACGGCCTCCGACGCGGAGGCGGCGGTCGCCGCGGCGCGGCGCGCCTTCGACGAGGGCTCCTGGGCCGCCACGCCCGTGGACGACCGCTCCAAGGTGCTCCGCCGCACCGCCGAGCTGCTCGAGCGCGACAAGGAGGAGATCGCGCGCACCGAGACCCTCGACACCGGCAAGACGCTGGCGGAGAGCCGGATCGACGTCGACGACGTCGCGGCGGTGTTCCGCTACTACGCCGACGAGGTGCTGCGCGAGGTCGACAGGAGCGTCGACGTGGGCCGGGAGGACGTCGTCAGCCGCGTCGTGCACGCGCCCATCGGGGTGTGCTCGCTCATCGCGCCGTGGAACTACCCGCTCCTGCAGATCGCGTGGAAGGTGGCCCCGGCGCTGGGGGCCGGCAACACCACCGTCCTCAAGCCCAGCGAGGTCACCCCGCTCACCACCGTCCACCTGGTCCGTCTGCTGGCGGAGGCGGGCGTGCCCGACGGGGTGGTGAACCTCGTGCTGGGCGGCGGCCCCGTGGTGGGCCCGGCGCTGACCGAGCACGACGACGTCGACCTGGTCTCCTTCACCGGCGGCCTGGCCACCGGCCAGCGGATCCTGCGCGCGGGGGCGGAGTCGATCAAGCGGGTCACGGTGGAGCTGGGCGGCAAGAACCCGCACGTCGTCTTCGCCGACGCCGACCTCGCCACCGCCGTCGACCTCGTCCTCACCGGCGCCTTCCTGCACTCCGGGCAGGTCTGCTCCGCCGGCACCCGGCTCATCGTCGAGGAGTCGGTCGCCGACGCGCTCGTCGAGGGCGTCGTCGACCGGGCACGGCGGATCCGGGTGGGCAGCGGCCTGGACCCGGCCAGCGAGACCGGGCCGCTGGTCTCGGCGGCGCACCGCGAGAAGGTCGAGGCGTACGTCGCGCTCGGGAGGTCCGAGGGGGCGCGCCTGCTCACCGGCGGGAAGCGGCCCGAGGCCGACCACCTGCGGGACGGCTTCTTCTTCGAGCCGACCGTCTTCGACGGCTGCGACAGGTCGATGCGGCTGGTGCAGGAGGAGACCTTCGGCCCCATCCTCACCGTCGAGCGCTTCCGCACCGAGGCCGAGGCGGTCGCGCTCGCCAACGACACCGCGTACGGCCTGGCCGGCGGGGTGCAGACCGCCGACGTCGAGCGCGGCGAGCGCGTCGCCGCGGCGCTGCGCCACGGCACGGTGTGGATCAACGACTTCGGCCCCTACGTGCCGCAGGCCGAGTGGGGAGGCTGGGGCCGTTCCGGCAACGGCCGCGAGCTCGGTCCCGAGGGCCTGGCCGAGTACCGCCAGAGCAAGCACGTCTGGCGCAACACCGCTCCCCGTCCCGCCGGCTGGTTCGCCGGCTGACCAGACCTGCGCGGGGCCGGTTCCCCCACCCGGCCCCGCGCAGCTCCACCGCTCCACCCGCCCCACCCGCTTCCCCAGCACCGCTCCCCCCACCCACATCCCGCCGGATCAGGACGACCGGCGCCGGAGGACCTCAGGAGGTCCCGGTGAGCACCACACGCGGAGAACGCACCAGCCAACCGGTCACCAGCGGCGGCGTCGCACGAGCCGATGACCACGGGCTCGACGAGTACGGCTACACCCCCAAGCTCGAGCGCAGCATCGGCTCCTTCGCCAGCTTCGCCGCGGGCGTCAGCTACATCTCCATCCTCACGGGCACGTTCCAGCTCTTCTACTTCGGCTACGGCACGGCCGGCCCCGCCTACCTGTGGTCCTGGCCGATCGTCTTCGTGGGCCAGCTCTTGGTGGCGCTGGTCTTCGCCGAGCTCTCCAGCCGCTTCGCCGTGGCGGGGTCGCTCTACAACTGGACCAAGCAGCTCGCCTCGCCCACGGTCGCCTGGATCGCCGGGTGGACGATGCTCATCGCGTCGATCGTCACGCTCTCGGCCGTGGTGCTGGCGTTCCAGCTGACGCTGCCGCAGCTGTGGTCGGGCTTCCAGTTCGTCGGCTCGGCGGACGACCCGGTCGCCTACGCCCTCAACGCCGTCATCCTCGGCGGCGTGGTCATCGTCTTCACCACCGTGGTCAACGCCTTCGGCGTGAAGCTCATGAGCCGCATCAACTCCGCGGGCGTGTTCATCGAGCTCATCGCCGCCGTCGCGATCATCGTGCTGCTGGCGCTGCACGTGAAGCGCGGCCCGGGCGTCGTCCTCGAGACCCGCGGCGTGGGCCTGGACCACCCGGGCGGCTACTTCGGCGCCTTCCTCGTCGCCGCGCTGGCCTCCGGCTACGTCATGTACGGCTTCGACACCGCCAGCTCCCTCGGGGAGGAGACCAAGGACCCGCGCCGCACCGCGCCGCGGGCCGTGCTGCGCGCCGTCGTCGCCTCGTTCGTGCTCGGCGGGCTGATCCTCCTGTTCGCCCTCATGTCCGCGCCCGACCTCGACGACCCGCTCATCGGCGACCCGGCCGGCGGCCTGCAGCACCTGGTGCTGGCCACGGTGGGCAGCGGCTTCGGCGTGCCGTTCCTCGTGTGCGTCGTCGTCGCGGTCCTGGTCTGCTCCCTGGCCGTCCACACGGCCACGGTGCGCATGGCGTTCGCCATGGCCCGCGACAACAACCTGCCGTTCGCGGAGAAGCTCGCGCACATCAGCCCGCGGTTCAAGACGCCCGTGCTGCCCGCGGTGGTGGTCGGGGTGCTCGCGCTGGTGGTGCTCGTGGTCAACGTGGGCCAGCCGCAGATCTTCACCGTCATCACCAGCCTCGCCGTCGGCATGATCTACCTGGCCTACCTCGTGGTGACGGTCTCCCTCCTGGTCGCGCGGCTGAAGGGCCGCTGGCCCCGGCCGCTGCCCGACGGCAGCGCCGCGCCGTTCTCCCTGGGCCGCTGGGGCCTGCCCGTCAACGTGCTGGCGGTCCTGTGGGGCGTGGCGATGATGACCAACCTGCTGTGGCCTCGCCGGGAGGTCTACAACGCCACCGAGCCGTACCACTGGTACCTGCAGTACGGCGCGGTGCTGTTCATCGTGGTGGTGGTCGGCGGCGGCGCGCTGTACTACCGCGCGCGGCTGCGGCACCGCTCCGGCGTGCTCGCCAGCCACGCCTCTACCTCCGCGGACGCCAGCTGACCTGACGGCCCCGGGCCGGACGACGCCGTCAGGCGCCGTCCGGCCCGGGGCCGCGGCCTGGTACTCCTGGGTCCTTCGCAAGACCCAGGAGAGGGGGCGGCCGTGCCGACCCAGCAGCAGCGCCAGCGCGTGGCCGTGGTGACGGGAGCGGGCAGCCCGGAGGGCATCGGCTTCGCCGCCGCCCGGCTGCTCGCCGCCGACCACGCCGTGGTGGTGGCCTCCACCACGGACCGCATCCACGAGCGGGCGTCCGAGCTCGAGGCGGCGGGAGGGCGGGCCGTCGGCTTCGTCGGTGACCTCACCCACCCCGGTGCCGCGCAGCGCCTCGCGGACCTGGCGGCAGGGACCTTCGGGGGCCTGGACGTGCTGGTGAACAACGCCGGGATGCTCGCCGTGTCGGGTTCGGAGCGCGCGGCCCCGGTCGCGTCCACCACCGACGCGGACTGGCGCGCCGGCATCGCGCGCAACCTCGACACCACCTTCTACGTGACCCGCGCGGCGCTGGCGCTGCTGCCCGACGGCACGGGGCGCATCGTCAACGTGGCGTCGGTGTCGGGTCCGGTCATGGCCTACGGCGACGACGCCGCCTACCACGCGGCCAAGGCCGCGGTGGTGGGCCTGACCCGGTCCCTCGCCGTCGACCTGGGACCGCGGGGCATCACGTGCAACGCGGTGGCGCCGGGGTGGATCGCGACCGCGTCCGCCACGCCGCAGGAGCTGGCGGCGGGCCGCGCCACCCCCACCGGGCGCTCCGGCACCCCCGACGAGGTGGCGGCGGTGGTGGCGTTCCTCGCCTCAGCCGGGGCCTCCTACGTCACCGGCCAGGTGCTGGTGGTGGACGGCGGCAACTCCATCGCCGAGGAGCGCGGCCGCTCCTGACCGGCTCTCCCCCCAGCCGAGCGCCCGGCTGCGGCGGAGGTGGGCGGGGCGTCAGGAGGCGCCGGTGCGCTCGTAGCGCTGGCGCAGCAGGCGCTTGGGCACCTTGCCGCTGGCGGTGCGGGGCAGCTCGTCGACGACGTCGAGGGTGCGCGGCACCTTGTAGCGGGCCAGCGACAGCGACAGCCGCTCGACCACGGCCTCCGCGTCGAGCGACACCCCGGGCGCCAGCGTGACGACGGCGTGGGGCACCTCGCCCCACCGCTCGTCGGCCAGCCCGATGACGGCGGCGCCGGTGACGCCGGGGATCGTGAGGAGCGCGTTCTCCACCTCGGCGGGGTACACGTTCTCCCCGCCGGAGATGATCATGTCCTTGATGCGGTCGGCGATGACGAGGAAGCCGTCCTGGTCGAGCAGGCCGACGTCGCCGGTGCGCAGCCACCCGTCCGGGGTGCGCGCGGCAGCGGTGGCGGCCGGGTCACCCCAGTACTCCAGGAACGTGTTCGGACCGCAGGCCTCCACCTCCCCCGCGACACCCGTCCCGGCGAGCTCACCGCTGGCGGTGTCGCGGATGCGCACCCGCGTGAAGAAGTGCGCCAGCCCGGCCGAGCGCGGGTGCGCGGCGGTGTGCTGCGGCGGCAGCAGCGTGATGCCCGGGGACGCCTCGGTCATGCCGTAGCCGCCGGAGAAGCGCAGGCCGCGGGCCTCGTAGGCCTCCCGGACCCGGTCCGGCACCGGGGAGCCCCCGCAGGTCATGAGCCGCAGCGAGGACAGGTCGGTGTCCGCCCAGGCCGGGTGCTCGGCCATGAGCTGGAAGGTGGTGGGGACGCCGCTGACCGACGTCGCCCGCAGCCCCTCGACGGCGGCCAGCGCCTCGCCCGCCACGAACCGCTCCTGCAGCAGCACCGTCGCCCCCTTGAGCAGCACGGGCAGGCACCCCATGCCGAGCGAGGCGACGTGGAACAGCGGCGAGACCATGAGCGCACGGTCGGCGCTGGTGACGTCGTAGTCGACGAGCACGTTGAGGGCGTTCCAGGTGAGGTTGCCGTGCGTGAGCACGGCGCCCTTGGGCCGCCCGGTGGTGCCAGAGGTGTAGACGATGAGCGCCGGGTCGTCCAGGGAGACGTCGGGCAGGTCGGTCAGCGGCAGCGCGCCGAGCAGCGCCTCGAAGCCGCCGCCGTCATCGCCGTCACCGGCGCTGGCACCGCCGTCCCCCACGCGCACGCGCAGCACCGGGTGCTCCGCCAGGGCCGCGGCGACGTCCGCCCGCTCCGCCAGTGCGGGCGTGCTGATGAGCACGCGCGCCCCGCAGTCGGCGAGCTGGTAGGCGAGCTCAGCGGGCGCGAGCCGGGTGTTGAGCGCCACGAACACCGCCCCCAGGCGCGCGGAGGCGAACATGGCCTCCACGAAGGAGGGGTGGTTGTCGCCGAGGTAGGCCACGCGGTCAGCGCGGGCGACACCGCGGGCGCGCAGACCCGCGGCGATGCGGTCCACCCTGTCGGCGAGCTGGTCGTAGGTGAGCTCGGTGCCGTCGAAGACCAGGGCCGGATGGCCCGCTGACTTCACGGCGCGCAGGCGGAACCAGCTGCCGATCCCCTGCCCTTCGACCTGCCCTTCGACCTGCCCCTCGACCTGATCCTCGACCACGTCGTCGTCCTCCGCCTCGTCGCGGTGCTGCTGGTGGGTGGCGCCTGCGGCTCAGCCGTAGACGCGGGAGAGGAACTCGACCACGATCGCGGGGCGCTCGCTGCCCTCGAGCTCCAGGACGCCGGAGACCGCCAGCTGCAGGCCGCCCTTCACCTCGGTGACCGAGGTCAGCGTGGCGACCAGCCGGACGCGCGCGCCGGCCTTCACCGGCGCGGTGAACCGGACCTTGTCGAGGCCGTAGTTCACCAGCGTGGTGGCGTTGGTGACCTCGAGCAGCTGCGACCACAGCGGGATGAACAGCGACAGCGTGAGGAAGCCGTGGGCGATGGGGGCGCCGAAGGGGCCGGTGGCGGCGCGCTCGGGGTCGACGTGGATCCACTGGTGGTCGTCGGTGGCGTCCGCGAAGGTGTCGATCTTCTCCTGGGTGACGGTGAGCCACGCGGAGGTGCCGATCTCGGTGCCGGCGAGCCCGGGCAGCTCGGCGAGGGTGGTGGTGCGTGCGGCCATGGGGAGCTCCTGGTGCTGGGCGGGGACGGGGTCAGGTCAGGCCGAGCAGGCGGACGGCGTTGTCCTTGACGATCTTCTGGCGGACCGGGCCGTCGATGCCCAGGCCCTCGAAGTCGCGCATCCACCGGTCGGGCGTGATGAGGGGGAAGTCCGAGCCGAAGAGCACCTTGTCCTGCAGGACGGTGCGGGCAGCCCGCACGAGCTGCTCGGGGAAGTACTTCGGGGACCAGCCCGACAGGTCGATGAAGACGTTCGGCTTGTGCGTGGCGATGGAGATCGCCTCGTCCTGCCACGGCACCGACGGGTGCGCGAGGATGATCCGCAGGTCGGGGAAGTCCGCGGCGACGTCGTCCACCAGCATCGGGTTGGAGTAGCGCAGCCTCAGCCCTCCCCCGCCGGGCAGCCCCGCGCCGATGCCCGTCTGGCCCGAGTGGACCAGCACCGGCACGCCGAGCTCGGAGATCGCGGCCCACAGGGGGCGCAGGTCGGGGTCGCTCGGGTCGAAGCCCTGCAGGGTCGGGTGCAGCTTGAAGCCCCGGGCCCCGTGCTCGCGCACGAAGCTCCGCGCCTGCGCGACGGCCGTGGCCCCGCGGCGGGGGTCCACCGAGGCGAAGGGGATGAGGACGTCGGCGTGGTCGGCCGCCCGGTCGAGCAGCTCCGCTACCGGCACCCCGACCCGGCCCAGCTGCGTGCGCGCGTCGACGGTGAAGACCACGGCCGCGGTGCGCCGCTCGCGGTAGTGCTGGGCGATGGCGCCCAGGTCCCGGCCGACGCCGTCGCTGCGGAAGTACCTCGCCGCCGCGGCGGCGAACTCGTCCGGGAGGGCGGTCTCGCCGTGGCAGCCCTCCTCGACGTGCACGTGGACGTCGACGGCGTCGATCGCGTCGACGTCGATGCGTCCGGCGCCGGGGGTGCTCACGACGCCTGCGTGCTGCGGTCGAGCTCGGCGGGCAGCGCGGGGAACCGCTCGCCGACGGACTGGAGGTCCTCGCGGATCCGCGCCGCCGCCACCTCGCTGATCGCGTCGGCGCTCCAGCCGCCGTCCTGCTCCAGCGACAGCACGGGCTCCGGGTGGCTCCACAGCTGCAGGCGGTCGCCGCCCACCCCGATGACCTGCCCGTTGATGCCTGCGGCCTGCTCCGAGGCGAGGTAGACGACCACGCCCGCGACGTCGTCGGTGGTGCCGAAGCCGAGGCCCTTGCGGTAGAAGTCGGGCATCGGCTGCCCGGCGTCCTCGGCCTCGATGGCGGCCGCGAAGTACGGGACGGTCCGGGTCATCGCGGTGGCGGCGACCGGCACGACGGCGTTGACGGTGGTGCCGGAGCGACCCATCTCCAGGGCCCAGGTGCGGACCATGCCGACGATGCCGGCCTTGGCGGCGGCGTAGTTGGTCTGCCCGAAGGTGCCGCGCTGGCCGGTGGGCGAGCCGATGGTGACGATGCGGCCGGCGGTGCCGGTCTCCTTGAAGTGCGTCCACGCGGAGCGCACGCAGGTGAACGTGCCGCGCAGGTGGACGCCGATGACGGTGTCGAAGTCGTCGTCGGTCATCTTCAGCAGTGACCTGTCGCGCAGCACTCCCGCGTTGGTGACGAGCGCGTCGAGGCGCCCGAAGGTCTCCACGGCGACCTCGACCAGCTGCTGCGCGGTCTCGGAGGGTCCCACGGGGGCGACGACGACGGCGGCGCGCCCACCCGCGTCGCGGATCTCCGCAGCGGTGCGCTCGGCGGCGTCGGCGCTGACGTCGTTGACGACCACGGCGGCGCCGGCGGCGGCCAGGGCCCTGGCGTAGCCGGCGCCGAGGCCGGCGCCGCTGCCGGTGACGATCGCCACGCGGTCGGTGAGGGAGATGGTCACGTCGTCCTCCGCACGTCGGTGTGCCGGTCGCCCGGTGTCCTCGAACAGTAGGGGTATTCGTTGAGAATCTCAACGGTTTTCGTGCCGGAGGCGACAGGGCAGGATCGCGGGGTGGCCGAGGAGACGACCCCAGCGGTGCCGGCGGACCTGGCGGCGCGCTTCGCCAGCGCGTCCCTGGCCGAAGACGTCGAGTTCCTCGCCGTCAAAGCGTTCGCCGCCGGCACCCGGCGGCTCAACCAGGCGCTGCGTCCCCTGGACCTGCGCGCGCGCTCGTACGCCGTGCTGTCCGCGGCCTGCGAGGCGGAGCCGCTCACCCAGCGCGAGCTGGCGACCCTGCTGGAGCTCGACCCCAGCCAGGTCGTGGCGCTCGTCGACGAGCTGGAGGGCCGCGGGCTGGTCACCCGCGAGACGGACGAGCGCGACCGCCGGCGCCGCCTCGTGCGCGCTTCCGCCGAGGGCCGGGAGGTGCACCGGCGGGCCGCCGGCCTCGCCGCGACCTCGGAGCAGGAGGCGCTGGCGCCCCTGTCCGCCGGTGAGCGCGAGACCCTGCGCGCTCTGCTGCGCACCCTGGTCTTCGGGTCGCAGGCCGTGGGTGGTCCCCGGACGTGAGTCCGGGTGGTCGCGACGAGCGGCCCTCCCGTGCTCGGCGGCTGTCCCTCGCCGCAGGGCGCACGGCCGGCCGTCAGACCGCGGTGGCCTTCGCGACGTGGCGGGCGATGACCTCGTACGTCTCCAGGCCCCGCACGTCGTCGGCCATGTCGTAGGCGTGGTCAGCACCGGGCACCTCGACCAGCTCCGCCAGCGCGCCGACGCGGTCGAGCCGAGCGGCGTAGCGGAGGTCCTCGGCGTGCAGGACGTCGTGGGCGCAAGCGATGACCAGCGCGGGGGCGATGCCGGTGAGGTCCTCGACGTCGCCCGCGGCCGCGGGTGAGACGAGCGGGTCGCTGCGGCGGGAGGCGTCGGGCACGTAGGCGGAGTCGAAGACCTCCCCCATCCACGGGGTGAGCACCGGCCTGGCGAGCGGGCTGTGCTTGGCGGTGACGGGGACGGTGAGGTCGAGCGGCGGGTAGTGCAGCACCTGCAGCAGCAGGCGCGGGCCGCCGTCGCGCAGCGCTGTGCGGGCCACCGCGGCGGCGATCGCACCACCCGCGCTCTGCCCCCCGACCGTCAGCCGCGAGCCGTCCCAGCCGTGCTCGCCGCCGTGCTCAGCCACCCAGCGCACCACCTCGGCGGCCTGGCGCACCGGCGCGGGGAAGGGGTGCTGCGGGGCGACGGCGTAGTCGACGTCCACCACCACCGCGCCGGCCCGGACGGCCACCACGCGGCACAGCGCGTCGTCGCCGTGGTCCTGCCCGAGGATGTACCCGCCGCCGTGGAAGTTGACGTGCACGGGCGCGTCCGGCCCGGTGCCCGCCGCGCGGTGCACCACCACCGGTGCCGGGGGTGAGCTCGGGACCACGAGCTCGGTGCGCTCGGTGGCGAACTGCGGCAGCCGGTCGCGGGGATCGGCCCCGCCGGTCTGCTTGGCGAGCAGCTTGGGCAGCACGGTCTGCAGGCCGCGCGCGGCGATGCGTGCGACGGCCGGGTGGGACAGCAGGGTCATCGGGGGCTCCGGGTGGGCTCGGGTGCGGGGACGGGGGCGGCGCCGCCCTGGTGCAGGTGCAGGGCGCGGTAGCGGCGCGGTGGCATGCCGAACTGCTGGGTGAAGGCCCTGCTGAAGGCGGACGGCTCGCGGAAGCCCCAGCGCGCGGCGATGGCGCCGATGGCCGTCCCCTGCTCGCGGGGGTCGAGCAGCGTGTTGCGGATGCGCTCCAGCCGGCGCTGGCGCACCAGCGCCGACACCGTGGTGCCGTTGAGCGAGAAGACCCGTCGCACCGTGCGCGAGGAGACGAAGCTGCCGGCGGCCACCCGCTCGGTGGTGAGGTCGTCGTCGGCGAGGTGGCCGTCGATCCACACCACGATCCGGTGGAACTGCGACATCGCCTCCGCCGTGCCCGGCTCGCGGGCGTCGGCGATGACGGCGTGCGCCGCGGCCACGAGGGCGTCGGCGGCGTGCGCGCGGGCGGGCAGGCTGGGCAGGTACCCGGGGTCGGCGAGCACCGTGAGCAGGCTGCGCAGCAGCGGTGCGGACGGCAGGTCGTTGAGGTCCGTGGCCAGCACGTCGGTGAACAAGCCGTGCCGCAGCACGAGGGCGGAGGTGGGGATGCGCACCACGAGGAAGCGGTGGGCCGCCGCCGAGCGGATCCGGTAGCGCTGCGCCGCCGTGTAGAAGACGAAGTCGCCCCGCTGCAGGTCGACCCGGCGTCCCTCCTGGTCGATGCTCAGCTCGCCGGACTCGAGGTAGCCGAGCAGCACGCCGCGCCAGGCGCGGGCGGTGGGGAAGGGCTCGACGTCCACCTCGTCGCCCTCCACCACGGCGCACTCGACCGTGTCGAGCTCGAGGCGGCGGGAGATGCGCGGCGCCGGCCCGCTCGAGCGCACGACGATCGCGTCGGAGGTGTCCTGCGGACGGGTGGCGTCGTCGTCGGCGCGCAGCCACGCGAAGAGCAGCGTCTCGTGGGGAGCCTCGCGGGAGGCGCGCTCTGCGCCGTCGTCCGCGGGCGGCTCAGGCAGCGGCACGCCGGCTCCCCCGACCTGGCCGGGCGCGGCGCGGGCCGCTGCGGGCGCGCGCCAGCCGGGCGAACCCGACGGCGAGCAGCAGGGCTGCGCCGTTGAAGACCGGGCTCACCCACGCCGGTGCTCCCACCAGTGCCAGACCGCTCACGATCACCGCCACGAAGAGGATGCCCACCACCGTGCCCGGCACCGACGGCCGGCCCACGTCCACCACGATGGTGCCGAGCAGCACCGCCGTCAGCGCCGGGAACAGCATGGACATGCCGCTGTCGGAGGTGGCGGCGCCCTGCCGGGCCAGCAGGAGCACCCCGCCGACGGCGGCCACGGTGCCCGACCCCACGAAGGCGAGCAGCTGCGTGCGGCGCACGTCCACGCCCAGCAGCTGGGTGGCGCGGGCGTTGGAACCCACCGCGTACAGGCGCCGGCCGAAGGCGGTGCGCGCCGTGAGCAGCCACACCGCCAGCGCCACCGCCGAGGCGACCACGGCGATGACCGGCACGCCGAGCACCTGCGAGGACCCGATGGCGGTCAGCTGCTGCGGGATGCCGCTGGTGATCTGCAGGCCCCCGGTGTAGGCGAAGATCGCGCCCCCGAGCAGCGTGGCCGCGCCCAGGGTGGAGATGAACGGGTTGATCTCGAGGTAGGCCACGAGCCAGCCGAGCAGCGCGCCGACCAGCGCCCCGAAGGCCACCGCCGCGAGCACGCCCACCACCAGCGGCAGGCCGTGCTGCGCCGTCAGCGCCGCGGTGACCAGCGAGGACGACGCCGCGACCGCGCCCACGGAGAAGTCGAAGTGCCCCGCGGCCAGCGGCAGCAGCAGGGCCAGGGCCACGACGAGCCCGACGCCCTGGTTGGCGGCGATCGCCCGGGCGTTGCCCGCGCTGCGGAAGGCCTCGCCCGACTCCGGCAGCACGCTGAACACCACGGCCATGAGCACCACGAGCAGCAGGAGGCCGTACCGCTCCCCCACCCGCCGCAGGCTGCCGCGGCCGGCCGGGGGACTCACCCGCGCGGCAGCCGCGGGGCGGGCCGGCGACCGGGGCTCGGTGCGCGGCGAGGGGTCGGTGGTGGTCATGCTGCTGCCTCGCTCCGGTGGGTGGTCGCCTGCATGTGGACGGTGATGGCCTGCCGCGTGACGGCCTCTCCGGTGAGCTCGGCGACCACGTGGCCGTCGGCCAGCACGACCACGCGGTCGCTGAGGCTCTCGAGCTCCTCGAGGTCGCTGGAGACGACGACGACGGCCGCGCCGCCGGCGGCGGCCTCGCGCACGAGCCGGTGGACCTCCTCGCGGGCCACCGCGTCGACCCCCTGGGAGGGCTCGTCGAGCAGGAGCACCCGCGGCCCGGTGGACAGCCAGCGGGCCATGACCACCTTCTGCTGGTTTCCCCCCGACAGGGCCCCCAGCGGGGCGTGCACCGACGGGGTGCGCACGAGGAACCGGCGGGCGAGCGCACCGGCGGCCGACCGCTCGGCGCCTCCCGAGCTGACCGCCGGCCGCCCCGCCAGCAGGCGGCGTGCGCCGAGGTTCTCCCAGACCGGCCGGTCGAGGAAGGCGGCCTCGCGCAGCCGGTCCTCGGGGACCAGCGCGAGGCCCGCCCGGACCGCGTCGCGCGGGGAGCGCACCTGCAGCGGGCGGCCGTCGAGGGCCACCTGCCCGGTGGCGGGCAGGTCTCCGAAGACCGCCCGCAGCAGAGACGTCCGGCCCGAGCCGGCGAGGCCGCCGACGCCGACCACCTCCCCGGCGCGCGCCTGCAGGTCCACCCCGCGCAGCGGTCCCGCCACGAGGCCGCGCACCTCCAGGCGGACCGCGCCGGGGCCGGTCACCGGCCCGGCACCCCTCGCAGCGGCCGGGGCGGCGGCGCGGGCGTGCCCCGTCATGGCCTCGACCACCCGCGCCTCGTCGAAGCCCGCCGCCGGGCCCTCGTCGGCCACCCGGCCGTCGCGCAGCACCGTCACGTGGTCGGCGACGGCGGTGACCTCGCTGAGGCGGTGGCTCACGAAGACCACGGCGTGCCCGGCGTCGCGCAGCGCGGTCATGGACGCCAGCAGCCTGTCGACCTCGTCGACGGGCAGGCTCGCGGTCGGCTCGTCGAGCACGAGCGCCAGCGGGCCGCCGTCGTCGTCCTGCCCCTGCCATCCGCTCCCCGCGCCGTGCAGCGCCCGCGCGACGGCCACCAGCGCGCGCTCACTGGGCCGCAGCGCGCCCGCCGGGGTGTCCGGGTGCAGGTCGAGGCCGGAGTCGGCCAGCGCCCGCGCGGTCCGCTCCCGCAGCCGGGGCGCGCTGACCAGCCCGGAGCGACCGCGGGGGAACCCGGCGGCCAGGCCGAAGTTCTCCGCGATGGAGAGCTGGTCGACCAGGGCGAGGTCCTGGTGCACGAAGCGCAGGCCGCCGGCGGCGGCGAGCGCCGGAGAGTGGGCCTCGCTGGGGTGCTCCGCGCCGCCGACGGTGATCGTGCCGCCGGGGTCGGGGACGACGACTCCGGCGACCATCTTCAGCAGCGTCGACTTGCCGGAGCCGTTGCCGCCGAGCAGGGCGTGCACCTGGCCGGGGAGCACCCGCAGGTCGACGTCGTCGACGACGCGCGTGGCGTACGTCTTGGACAGGTGGCGGACCTCGACCAGCGGCGCCGACACCTCCCCGCGAGGGGCGGCCATCAGGCGGCCGCCTTCCACAGCTGGGTGTAGGTGGCGCGGTAGTCGAGGTCGCCCTCGTAGGCGCTGCCGGCGGCGGGGAGGTTCCGCTCGGCGTCGATGATCTGCGAGCCGACGCCGTCGGTGACGCCCGGCTGGCCGTCGAAGGCGCGGTTGAGCTGGTCGACGGCGGCCCAGGCGGCGCGCCCGTTGGAGAAGCCGACGCAGGCCTGGGCGCCGCCGCCGGCGCGGATGTAGTCGAGCGTCTCCTGCACGCACTCCCCGCCCAGCACCACGCGGCCGCTCGAGGGGTTCTGCTGCAGCGACTGCTGCACGCCGGCGGAGAGCATGAAGTCGAGGTCGGTCACCACGACGTTCGCGTCCGGCGCCTTGAGCAGCGCGCTGTCGAACTTCTGGCGCAGCTGGCCGATCTCGGAGGGGGTGATGGCCACGGTGCCGACCACGCTGCAGCCGGGGCACTGCGCCGCGAGCTCCTCGGTGAAGCCCTTGGACAGGTACTCGCCGATGGAGACGCCCTTGAACGCGACGTGGAGCACCTTGGCGGAGCCACCGGTCTTCGCGATGACCCAGTCGGCGCGGAGCCTCCCGGCCTTCTCGTAGAAGTCGCCGGTGCCCGTGACGCCGTCGGTGTAGCCGAGCTTCGCGTCGAACTGCGGCGCGCCGCCGCCCTGCGTGGGGTCGTCGCAGTCGAAGGACGCCACCCCGGTCACCTTGACGCCGCCGCGGCGGGCCTCGGCGAGGGCCTCGGAGACGGGGGCGCAGTCGACGCCGGCGAGCAGGATCGCGTCGGCACCGGCCGCGGTGGCCTGGCGGACGCAGGTCGACCACTGCGCGGGGTTGTTCTGCCCGTCGCAGACGGTGGCCTTCCACCCGATCGCGGCGGCTGCGGCCTGCGCCTCGGAGGCGATCTTGGCCAGGCCCGAGACCTGCTGGAAGGCGGACACCACCCACAGGTCGTGGCCGGGCGAGACCGCGGGCGAGCTGGTGGGCGGGGCGGTCGAGAGGCCCTGGTACCCGGCCGCGACGGCGTCGGTGACGGCTGCGGGCACCGCGGCGCTGCTGGCGCCGGACCCTCCGGTCGCCGAGGTGGCCCCGGTGGCGGAGGAGCAGGCCGCCAGCACGAGGGCGGCGGCGGTGGCCGCGGCGGCCACCAGGAGCGCGCGGGCGGCGGCCGGCCGGTGGGTCGCGGCCGGCCGGCGGGCGGGGTGGGGACTGGTCATCACACGACTCCTTCGTCGACGAGGACCCGAAGATGTCTGCTCGCGCAGCGTCAGACTTGACCAGGGCGGTCATCAACTTGGCTTGAACGGCCAGGCTGCCGGGTGAGCACTGGCGGTGGGGAGGGCCGAGCGGGTGGTCTCGGAGGCCGGCCCCACGAAGGAGTGACCGTGCACGACATCGCCCTGCGCCCCCGCTTCACCATCACCGCGGACATCGCCCCGCCGGAGCCGCTGGTCGACCGCGGCGACCGGCTCGACCTCATCGCCATCACCGGTGGCTCGGTGACGGGGGACCTCACCGGCGCGGTGGTCCCCGGAGGTGCCGACTGGTGCGTGACGCGCAGCGACGGGGTGGTGGCCGTCGAGGCCCGCTACGTCGTGAGGACGTCGGCGGGCTCGCTCGTCGACGTCCACAACACCGGGGTCCTGCGCCCCACCGGACCGGACGAGCCGCCGTACTTCCTCACCACCCCGCGGTTCCGCACGGTCGACCCGGCGCTGCACTGGCTCACCGCGACGGTGTTCCTGGGCGAGGCGCACGTGGAGGGGGACCGCGTGGTCATCGAGGTCGCCGAGGTGGTGGTCCGGGCCTGACGGCTCGTGGGCAGACTGGGGCGATGACGTCGAGCACCGACACCGAGGTCCGCCACGAGGTCGTCCCCTTCCACGCCGACCACGTCGGCAGCCTGCTGCGCCCGCCCGCGCTCCGGGGCGCCCGCGCGCAGCGCGCCGCCGGTGAGATCACCGCCGAGCAGCTGACCGAGGTTGAGGACGCCGCAGTCCGCGACGTCGTGCGCCGCCAGGCCGACCTGGGGCTGCGCGTGGTCACCGACGGCGAGCTGCGCCGCCACTACTGGCACGAGGACTTCATCCTCTCCCTCGGCGGGATCGAGGTGAAGGAGGCGTTCACCCGGCAGTTCCACACCCTGGACGGCGAGCCCGTCGACGTCCCGCTGACCCGCGTGAAGGCCACCGCTCCTGTGCACCTGGAGCACACGGTCTTCGCCGACCACCTGGCGTTCCTGCAGCGGGCCGCGCAGGAGCAGGGGGCCGGCCAGGTGCCCAAGCTGACGATGCCCTCGCCCAACCAGGTGCACAACACCTTCATCCCCCTCGACGGCACGCCGGCCTACGGCGAGGGCGGCCCGGGCACGGAGGCCGACGAGCGGCTGCGCGCCGACATCGCCGCCGCGTACGCCGAGCAGCTGCGGCGCCTGCACACCCAGGGCCTGAGGTACGCCCAGCTCGACGACGTGTCGCTGACCTTCTTCGGAGACCCCAAGGGCGCCGGGCTCGCCCAGAGCCGCCTGCCGGCGTTCATCGACCTGTTCAACGCGGCCATCGCGGACCGCCCGGCCGACCTCAAGGTCGCCACACACCTGTGCCGCGGCAACTACCGCTCCTCGTGGGCGCAGACCGGCGGGTACGAGCAGATCGCCGAGAGGCTCTTCAACGACCTCGGCGTGGACGGCTACTTCCTCGAGTTCGACGACGAGCGGTCGGGCTCCCTCGACGTCCTGCGCTTCCTGCCGCCGGGCAAGCGCGTGGTGCTGGGCCTGGTCACCACCAAGGTGCCGGCCCTGGAGGACGAGGACGCCCTCGTGCGGCGCATCGAGGAGGCCGCGACCTTCGCGCCGCTGGAGCAGCTGGCGCTGAGCGGGCAGTGCGGGTTCAGCTCGACGGAGGAGGGCAACGACCTCACCGAGGACGAGCAGTGGCGCAAGCTCGAGCTCGTCGTCCGCGTGGCCGAGCGCGTCTGGGGCTGACCCCACCCCTCCTCGCTCACCCTCGATGGCTCAGGGTGGCCCCGGTCCACTCCCACGGGACCGGGGCCACCCCGAGCCCACGCGGGAAGAGACCAGGTCCACCCGGGGGTGGCGGACGCCCATGATCACAGGGGCTCCTGTTCACAGCGCCCATGATCACGGAAGGACGGCTCAGGGAAGGCGGAGCACCAGCTCCGCCGGCTCCCCGTCGGTGGTGGCGACGCGGGAGACGCACACGCACAGCGACGTGCCCGCTTCCTGCTGGCGACGGCTGAGGAAGACGTCGCGGTGGTCGATCGCGCCACGCACCGAGGCGACGTCGATGCGGCACAGCCCGCACTCGCCCTTGCGGCAGTCGTACATGAGGTCGGCCCCGGCGCGCTGCAGCGCCTCCAGCAGGGTGGTGTCCGGGCCGACGGTCGTGCGCAGCCCGATCTCGGGGATGCAGGCGGTGAACGGCTGCGGGTCGTACCAGCCCGAGCTGCCGAAGGTCTCGAACCGCAGGGTGCTGGCCGGCAGGCCGCGGGCCTCCCAGCCGCGGCGCACCGCGTCCATGAGGCGGATCGGGCCGCACACGTACGCCTCCGCCCCTCCGGCCACGGCGCTGTCAGCTGCGGCGACCTCGTCGAGCAGCGCGCCGACGTCGAAGGCACCGTGCTCGTCGTCGACGTGGAGGCGGTAGCGGTCTCCCAGCAGCGCGGCGAGGTCGTCGGCGTACGCGGCCCGCGAGCGCGTCCGCACCACGTGGTCGAGGACCACGTCGGCGCCGCGCGCGGCCAGGCGCCGCGCCATCGCCACCAGCGCCGTGATGCCGATGCCGCCGGCCACCAGGTGGTAGCGCCCGGCGCCCAGGCGCAGCGGGAACCCCTGGAGGGGGGCGCTGCACTCGACGCCGTCTCCGACGGCGAGGGAGTGCACGTAGTGACCGCCGCCGCGGGAGGTGGGGGTGAGCAGCACCGAGATCGCCGAGCGCGTTCCGTCGGCGCTGGCGTCGACCACGGAGTACGAGCGCACCTCCCTGCGCCGACCACCAGGCCCCTCGACGTGGACGACGAGCTGCAGGTGGGCGCCGGGCTCGGCGGGACGCCCGGGGGCGTGCTCGAGGACCACGCGCCGCACCCCGTCGGCGACGTCGCGCGCCTCGACGACGCGCGCCGGGCGCACCTCCGCGTTCACGGAGGAGGCGCTCACACCCGCCCCTCGGCGCGCAGCATCTCGTCGAGGATGCGCCGCACCCACATGCCGCCGGCGTCGATGTTCAAGGAGTAGAACTCCTTGCCCGGGTTGGCGTCGATGGCCCGCTGCTGGGCGGCGAGCATCGCCTCGTCCTCCCCGAACACCCCGTGCACGCCCTCGCGCAGCTGCGTGGTGATGAGCTGGCTGTCGAGGCGGTAGTTGCGCATGAACGCCCAGAAGTAGTGCGAGGTCCGCTCGGTCTCGGGCGAGATGGTGTTCATGACGTAGCCGTTGACGCCCTGGCTGCGGTCGCCCTCGGGCGCGCCGGTGCCGGTGGGGGCGACGCCCACGTCGATGCAGATGGTGGACGGGGCGTAGTAGTGGATGATCTGCCAGCGGTCCACGCGGCCCTCGAAGCCGGGGAACCTGTCGCGGATGTTCTTCAGCCAGAACGGCGGGGGCGTCACGTCGCGCATCCAGCGCGTCACCGTCACCGAGCCGTCGGCCTCGCGGCGGGTGGTGAACTCGGACTCGCTGAGCTCGTCCTGGCCGATGCTCGAGTGGTGCACGAACTCCTCGTGCGTGAGGTCCATGAGGTTGTCGAGGACGAGCTGGTAGTTGCACGGGGCCTCGATGGTGAGGCCGTCGCCGGCCCACTCCGGGGAGTCCATCTGGTGCATGTCGGGAATGGACGCCGGGTCCGCGAGCAGCGGGTCACCGGGCCACACCCACACGTAGCGGTAGCGCTGCTCCACCGGGTAGGAGGTCACCAGCGCGCTGGGGTTCACCGTCTCCTGCGCGGGCATCCTGGTGCAGCGACCCGCGGAGTTGTACTGCAGCCCGTGGTAGGGGCACTGGATCCCGTCCCGCCCGACCAGCGTGCCCATCGACAGCGGCGCCAGGCGGTGCCAGCAGGCGTCGGCGAGGGCCACCGGGCGGCCGTCGGCCGTGCGGTACAGCGCCATGGGCTGGCCCGCGACCGTCCGCGCGAGCGGCTTCCTGGACGTCACCTCGTGGTCCCACGCGGCGGCGTACCAGGCGTTGAGGGGGAACGGGAAGATCTTGGCGTTGACCTGCCCGGGTGCGGCCAGCGGCTCTGCCTGCACGTCGGTCATGGGGTGCTCCTCACCGTGGTGCGTCACGTCGTCGTGGTCCGGTGAGGATCGACGACGACGACAACGCGCCGCACCCGCACTTCCGACAGACGGAAGAGCGCTGGTCAGCGCGGCAGGAACTGCGCGTCGGCGCGCGCAGCCAGGGCTCGCGAGATGCCCAGCGCCGCGGCCCGCACCGCCGGGACCAGGGGCGCGGCGGTGGTGCGGGCGGTGCTGTAGACCACCGACACGGCAGCCACCACCTCTGCGCGCCCGCGGCGCACCGGCGCCGCCACCGACGCGGCCCCGTCGGTGACCTGCTGGTCGCTGAACGCGACCCCGGCCCGGCGCACCTCGGCGAGCAGCGCCCGCAGGCGCTCCGGGTCGGTCACGGTGCGCTCGGTCCACCGCCGCACGGGCACCGCGAGGGCGGCCTCCTGCACCGCGGCGGGGGCGTGCGCGAGCAGCACGCGCCCCACTCCCGTGGAGGGCAGCGGGAAGCGCGCACCCGCGCGGGTCATCACGCCCACGGAGTCCGGTCCGGTGAGCCGCTCGACGAACACGCTCTCGAGGTCCTCGCGGACCGCCAGCTGCACGTTCTCACGGGTGGCGGCGTAGAGGTCCTCGAGGAAGGGCAGCGCGACGTCGCGCAGCTCGGGTCCGCGCGGCGCGAGGGAGGCGAGCTCCCACAGGCGGAGCCCCACCGACAGGGTGCCGTCCGGGGCGCGTTCGAGCGCCCCCCACGCGACGAGGTCGCCGACGATGCGGTGGGTGGTGGTGAGCGGCAGGCCGGCGGCGGAAGCGACCTCGGCCAGCCGCAGCCGCGGGTGGCGCGCGGTGAAGGCCCCGAGCACCTGCAGCGTCCGCGTGGTCAGCGTCATGAGGCGGAGAGGATCCCACCTGGCGGAACGCGCCGGGCGTGCGGTCCAGGCGGTCACGTAGCGTCCGAGCTGTCCTGACACGCACCGAGCAGGAGGTTCGACGATGACCGCCACTGCCGAGTCCCGCAGCACCACCACGCCCGCCCCGACAGGGAGCCTCATCGACGAGGCCGCCGTCAGCGGGAAGATCTTCATCGACGGCCAGTGGGTGCCCGGCAGCTCGCAGGCCCCCTCGGTGGCCCCCGCCACCGGCGAGACCATCGCCACCGTGGGCCTGGCCGGCCCCGACGACGTGGCTCGCGCCGCCGAGGGAGCCGCACGCGCCCAGAAGGCGTGGGCCGCCACCCCGCACCCGCAGCGCGCCGCCGTCCTGCGCCGCGCCGGGCAGCTGTGGGAGCAGCACGCCGAGGAGGTCATGGGCTGGAACGTCCGCGAGGTCGGCGCCATCCCCCCGCTGGCCGGGTTCGCGCTCCACGTCACCGCCGCCGAGTGCTACGAGGCCGCGTCGCTGCCCTCGGCGCCGCGCGGCACGGTGCTGTCCAGCGAGGAGCCGCGCCTGTCGCTGGCCGAGCAGGTGCCGGTGGGCGTGGTCGGCGTCATCTCCCCGTTCAACGTGCCGCTCATCCTCGGCATCCGCGCGGTGGCCCCGGCGCTGGCGCTCGGCAACGCCGTGCTGCTCAAGCCGGACCCCCGCACGGTCATGACCGGTGGTGTGGCGTTCGTGCGGATCTTCGAGGAGGCGGGCCTGCCCGCAGGCCTGCTGCAGCTGGTGCCCGGTGGCGCCGACGTCGGCGAGGCGCTGGTCACCGACCCGCGCGTGCGCGTCATCGCCTTCACCGGCTCCACCCGCGCGGGCCGGGCCGTGGGCGAGTTGGCGGGGCGCCACCTCAAGCGCGCGCACCTGGAGCTGGGCGGCAACAGCGCGTTCCTCGTGCGGGAGGACGCCGACGTCGACAAGGCCGTCAACCTCGCCACGTGGGGCTCGTTCCTCCACCAGGGCCAGATCTGCATGACGGTCGGCCGCCACATCGTCCACGAGTCGGTCTTCGACGAGTACGTCGAGAAGCTGGCCGCCAAGGCGGACTCGATGCACGTCGGCGACCCGGCCGCCGGGCAGGTGCACCTCGGCCCGCTCATCGACGAGGTCCAGCGCGACCGCGTGCACTCCCTCGTGCAGGACGCCGTGGCCCAGGGCGCCCAGCTGCGTGCCGGCGGCACCTACGAGGACCTCTTCTACCGCCCCACCGTGCTGGCGCACACCCCGAAGGACGCGCAGGCGTACTGCGAGGAGGTGTTCGGCCCCGTGGCGTCGGTGGTCTCGTACGCGACCGACGACGAGGCGGTGGAGCTGGCCTCCGCCACCGAGTACGGGCTGTCCCTGGGGATCGTCAGCAAGGACGCGCTCGGGGCGCTGGAGCTGGCGCGGCGCATCCCCACCGGCATCGTGCACATCAACGACCAGACGGTGAACGACGAGGCCAACACCCCGTTCGGCGGCGTGGGCGCCTCTGGCACGGGCTCGCGCCACGGCGGTGCCCAGGCCAACGTCGAGGCGTTCACGGAGACCCGCTGGATCACCCTGCGCCGCGAGCCCGGCCAGTACCCCCTCTGACCTGCTCAGCGCGGTCGTGGGTGTCGTGCACGGGGGCGTGCACGATGCCCACGACCGCGCTGCGGCATCCTCGGGTGAGTGACCACCCGCGCGTCGAGGAGCCGTCCGTGACCGCCGCCGACCCGCCACCCCGCCCGCGCGCCCCGCGCGGCGGGCTGCGCCTCAAGCCCGTCGAGCTGCTGCTCGCCCAGCAGTCCGACGAGCGCACCGGCGGCCTGCGCCGCTCGATGGGCGTCTGGCAGCTCACGGCGCTGAGCATCGGCGCCACCCTGGGCACCGGCATCTTCGTGATCCTCGGCGAGGCCGTGCCGCTGGCCGGCCCGGCGGTGGTCGTCTCGTTCGTGCTGGCGGGAGTGACGGCGCTGTTCTCGGCGTTGTCCTACGCCGAGCTCGCCGGGACCATCCCGGTCTCCGGCTCCTCCTACTCCTACGTCTACGCGACGATGGGCGAGGTCGCGGCGTGGGTGTGCGGCTGGTGCCTGATGCTCGAGTACGGGGTCTCGGTCTCCGCGGTGGCGGTGGGCTGGGGCGCGTACCTCGACGAGCTCGCCCGCGCGGTCTTCGGCTCCTCCCTGCCGGAGGCCCTGGCCGCCCCGCCGGGTGACGGCGGCGTGGTCAACGTGCCCGCCGTGGTGGTGGTGCTCCTGGCGATGGCGCTGCTGCTGCGCGGCACGCAGGAGAGCGCGCGCGTCAACACCGCCGTCGTCGTCCTCAAGGTGGCGGTGCTGGTGTTCTTCTGCGCCGTCGCCTTCACGGCCTTCCGCGCGGGTGACCTGGCGCCGTTCGCGCCGCTGGGGGTGGCGGGCATCACCGCGGCCGCCTCGCAGGTGTTCTTCTCCTACATCGGCTTCGACGCCGCGTCCACGGCCGGTGAGGAGGCCCGCGACCCGCGCCGGGACCTGCCGCGCGCCATCCTGCTCTCGCTGCTGGTGGTCACCGCCCTGTACTGCCTCGTGGCGCTCGCCGCCCTGGGCGCGGTGCCGTGGAGGCAGCTGGACGGCTCCGAGGCGGCGCTCGCCGACGTGCTGCGCAGCGCCGTCGGCAGCTCCTGGCCCACGGTGGTGCTGTCCGTCGGGGCGGTCGTGGCCATCGCCAGCGTGGTCTTCACCGTCTTCTACGGGCAGACCCGCATCCTCTTCGCCATGTCGCGCGACGGGCTCGTGCCGCAGGTCTTCTCCCGGGTCAGCGGCCGCCAGCGGGTGCCGGTGGCCAACGTCCTCATCACCGGCGCCGTCATCGCCGTGCTCGCGGCCGTGGTGCCGCTGGGAGAGCTGGCCAACGCCACGAGCATCGGCACGCTGTTCGCGTTCGCGCTGGTCAACGTGGGTGTGCTGCTGCTGCGCCGGAGCCGCCCCGACCTGCCGCGCACCTTCCGCACGCCGCTGTTCCCGCTCACGCCGCTGCTGGGCGTCGCGCTGTGCGTGCTGCTCATGATCGGGCTGCACGGAGCGACGTGGGCGGTGTTCGGCGCCTGGCTGCTCCTCGGCCTGGCGCTGTACGCCCTCTACGGGCGCAGGCGCTCGGCCCTCGCGAGGGCGGCGGCCGGCTCGCCGCCCTCCCCCTGAGCGGGCGTCAGGTCCGCAGGAGCACCGCCATCCCCTGACCGCCGCCGCCGCACAGGGCCGCGGCGCCCAGGCTCCCCGGGCCAGCGTCGACCAGCGTGCGGGCCAGCGTCCCGACGATCCGCGCCCCGGAGGCCCCCAGCGGGTGCCCCAGTGCGATGGCCCCGCCGTGGGGGTTGACGCGCTCGGGGTCCACCCCGAGCAGGCGCGTGGAGTGCACGGCCACCGCCGCGAACGCCTCGTTGACCTCCAGGCCCGCCAGCTCCCCCGCTGACGCGCCGACCTCGGCCAGCACCCGCTCCACCGCGGTGGCGGGCTGGGCGTGCAGCGAGACGTCGGGCCCGGCCACGAAGGACGTCGCCAGCACCTCCGCCAGCGGCGCCAGCCCGCGGTCCGCGGCCCAGCGGGCGCTGGTCAGCACGAGCGCCGCGGCGCCGTCGGTGACCTGCGAGGCGTTGCCCGCCGTGATCGACCCGTCCGCCGCGAACGCCGCCCGCAGCCGCCCCAGGCCCTCGGCGGTCGTGTCCGGGCGGACGCCGTCGTCGGAGGTCACCACCTCGCTGCCCCGGCGGACCTGCCGCGAGAACGGCTCCACCTCCCCCGCCAGCCACTGCTCGGACGCCGCGGCGCGCTGGTGGCTGGCCGCGGCCCACGCGTCCTGCTCGGCGCGCCCCAGCCCGAGCCCGGCGTTGCGGGCCTCGGTGGACGCGCCCATCGAGCGGCGCTCGGTGGCGTCGGTGAGGCCGTCGTGCTCGAGGGTGTCCACCAGCTCCAGCGCCCCGTACCGCTGCCCGGAGCGCAGCGGCGCGACGTGCGGCGCCAGGCTCATCGACTCCATCCCGAACGCGACGACGACGTCGGCGCGACCGGCCTCGACGAGCGCGGCGCCGTCGGCGACGGCCTGCATCCCGGACAGGCAGACGGCGTTGAGCGTGCTCGCGGGGGTGCTCAGCGGGATGCCCGCGGCCACGGCGGCCTGGCGGGCGGGGTTCTGCCCGGCGCCGCCCTGCAGCACGTGCCCGCCGAGCACCCGCTGCACGTCGGCCGCCTCGACGCCGGCGCGCGCGAGGGCCGCGCGGACCGCGTGCGCCCCCAGCTCGACGGCGGGCACGGCGGCGAAGCGGCCGCAGTACCTCACGAACGGCGTGCGGGCGTACCCGACGACGACCGCCCTCTGCTCGCTCATCAGGCCGCTCCGCTCGTCGTCGTGCTGTCCGGCACCGAGGTCTCGAGCGCCGTGGTGAAGGAGGCGCCGGTGAGGGCGCGCAGGTCGGCTTCGTCCTGCCCGGGCGCGAGGCGGCGCAGCACGAGGTGCGCGCCGCCGCCGTCGTCGTCCCCGGTGTCGACGACGTCGAACACGGCGCGGTCGGTGATGATCCGGTCCACCACGCCCACCCCGGTCAGCGGCAGCGTGCAGCGGTCGACCACCTTGGGCGAGCCGTCCTTGGCGACGTGCTCGGTGAGGACGACCACGCGCGGGGTGCCCGCCACGAGGTCCATCGCCCCGCCCATGCCCTTGACCACCTTGCCCGGCACCTGCCAGTTGGCGAGGTCGCCGGAGCCGGAGACCTGCAGCGCCCCGAGGACGGCGACGCCGATGTGGCCGCCGCGGATCATCCCGAACGACGTCGCGGAGTCGAAGACGGCGGCGCCGGGCAGCAGCGTGACGGTCTGCTTGCCGGCGTTGATGAGGTCGGCGTCCTCCTCCCCCTCGACCGGGAACGGGCCCATGCCGAGCAGGCCGTTCTCGCTCTGCAGCGTCACGTGCACGCCCGGCGGGAGGTGGTTGGCCACGAGCGTGGGGATGCCGATGCCGAGGTTGGCGTACGCGCCGTCCTCGAGCTCCTCGGCGGCGATGGCGGCCATCTCGTCACGGGTCCACATCAGGCGGCTCCTCCTGCTCCGGCGGCGGCGTCGGCGTCGGCGCTGGCACGGGGGCGGACCGTGCGCTGCTCGACGTCCTTGGTGGTGTCCTCCACCGGTACGAGGCGCTGCACGAAGACGCCGGGCGTGACGACGTCGTCGGGGTCGAGGAAGGTCTCGAGCACGTGCTCGGCCTCCACCACGGTCACGCGGCCGGCGGTAGCCACCAGCGGGTTGAGGTTCCGGGCGGCCAGGCGGTAGCGCAGGTTGCCGGCCGGGTCGGCGGTGTGCGCGCGGACGAGGGCGAGGTCGGTGACGATGCCGCGCTCGAGCACGGCGTGCACGCCGTCGAACTCCGCTGTGGGCTTGCCCTCGGCGATCTCGGTGCCGTACCCGGTGGGCGTGTAGAAGGCGGGGATGCCGGCGCCCCCGGCGCGCAGCCGCTCGGCGAGCGTGCCCTGCGGGACGAACTCCACCTCCAGCTCACCGGACAGGTACGCCCTCGCGAAGAGCTTGTTCTCCCCCACGTAGCTGGACAGCACCTTGCGCACCTGCCCGGCCTCCAGCAGCAGGCCCAGGCCCTTGCCGTCCACACCCATGTTGTTGGAGACCACGGTGAGGTCGCGCACGCCGGTGTCGCGCAGCGCGCGGATGAGGTTGGTGGGGATGCCGGACAGGCCGAAACCCCCGACCGCCACGGTCATCCCGTCGTGCACCAGCCCTTCGAGGGCCTCGCGCGCGCTGGCGCACCGCCTCGGTGCCATGAGCCACCCCTTCGTGCTCGTCCTCGCGTGACCCGGCCCGCCGTCTGACCACCAGGTGGACGACGACGACCCGTCCCGCCGACGCTACGGACGCCCCGCGCCGTTCGGCAAGGCGGCCGGGTGAGACCGGCCGCGATCGGTCAGCACGTGCACGCGGCGCTGGGTAGCGTCCACGATGTGAACACACCCTCTGCGAGCGGCGACCAGGCGGTGAGCCGCGCGAGCGCGGTGCTGCGCGCCGTCGGGCGCGGGCCCGCCGAGGGCCTCAGCACCACCGAGCTGGCGGCGGGCACGGGCCTGAACCGCTCCACCGCCCACCGCATCGCCACCGCGCTGGCGCGCGACGGGCTGCTGGACCGGCCCACCTCGACGGGCCGGTGGCTGCTGGGCCCGGAGACCTACCTGCTCGGAGCGGTGGCCGCGCGCCGCTACGACGTCACCGCGCTCGCCCGCGACGTGGTGAGGTCGCTGGCGGGGGCCACCGGAGAGAGCGCGTTCTTCTCGGTGCGCCGCGGTGACGAGACGGTCTGCCTCCTGCGCGAGGAGGGCAGCTTCCCGCTGCGGTCCTTCGTGCTGCACGAGGGCGTGCGCTTCCCCCTGGGGGTGGCCTCCGCCGGGTTGGCGATCCTCGCCCACCTGCCGAGCGCCGAGGCCGAGCGGTACCTGGCCGCCCAGGACCTGACCACGGCCTGGGGCGAGGCGCACGGCGAGGCGGCCCTGCGCGAGCGGCTGCGCCAGACCCGCACCGACGGGTACGCCACCAACCCCGCCCTGCTCGTGGAGGGCAGCTGGGGCATGGGCGCGGCGGTGTTCGACCACACCGGCGAGCCGAGCGGGGCGCTCAGCCTGACCGGCGTGGAGACGCGCTTCGGCGCCGAGCGCCGCCCGCTGCTGGGGCGGCTGCTGCTGGAGCACGCCCACCGGCTCAGCCAACGGCTGGCCCGCCCCTGAGCCTCACCGACCCCCACCCCATCGCCGGGAAAGTGCTCCGGAAGTCCATGATCACGGGCGGGAGGGGGACTCCGGCCAGCCGGTGTAGCCCTCCGCGAGGAACGTCCGGCCGGCGCGGCTGGAGACCAGCGAGCCCAGCTCGGCCTCCTGGCGGCGCACGTCGAAGGGCGTCGCCCCCGGCAGCGCGTGGAGCATCGTGGTCATCCAGTAGCTGAAGTGCTGCGCCTTCCACACCCGCGCCAGCGCGCGGCCCGTGTACTCCCCGAGCGCGTCGTCGTCGCCCTTCTTCACGGCCCGCTCGAGCAGCTCGGCGAGCAGCCGCACGTCGGCCAAGGCGAGGTTGAGGCCCTTCGCACCGGTCGGGGGCACCGTGTGCGCGGCGTCACCGGCGAGCAGCATCCGGCCGTGGCGCATCGGCTCGTGCACGAAGCTGCGGAACCGCAGGACGGCCTTGGACGTGATGGGCCCCTGGACGACCTCGACGCCGTTGGGCGCCAGCCGTGCGGCCATCTCCGACCAGATCCTGTCGTCGCTGTAGGTGGAGGCGTCCTCGTCGGGGTCGCACTGGAAGTACATCCGCTGCACGGACTCGGTGCGCTGGCTCACCAGCGCGAAGCCGAGCGGCGAGTGGCTGTAGACCAGCTCGGGGGCGCTGGGCGGGGCGTCGCAGAGGATGCCGAACCAGGCGAAGGGGTACTCCTTGCCGGTCTGCACCCGCGCGTCCTCCGGGACCGAGCGCCGGCACTGGCTGCGGGAGCCGTCAGCGCCCACGAGGTGGTCGCACACCACCTCCTGCGCGCTGCCGTCCGCGGCGGTGAACCGGATCCGCGGCGCCTCGGAGGTGACCTCGAGCACCTCGGTGTCGCGCACGCCCCAGCGGACGTCGCCGCCGGCGCGCTCGCGCGCGTCGGCGAGGTCGGCGAAGACCTCGGTCTGCGGGTACAGCCACGCCGAGGCGCCCACCAGGTCGGCGAAGTCGATGCGGTGGCGACCCCCGCCGAAGGCCAGCTCGATGCCCTCGTGCTCGTACCCCTCGGTGAGCACCCTCTTGCTGGCGCCGGAGTCGACGAGCAGGCGCACCGTGTCGTGCTCGAGGATGCCCGCGCGCACCGTCGTGTAGATCTCCTGGCGCGTGCGGTCGTCGACGACCACCGAGGAGATGCCGGCGAGGTCCAGCAGGTGCGAGAGCATCAGCCCCGCCGGGCCGCCGCCCACGACGCCCACCTGGGTGCGGGTCACGGTCCGGGTGCCGCCGCTCTGCGTCACGCGCTCAGTCATGGGGTCATCGAACGCCGAACGGCGACGATCGCCAACACGGGGTTTCCGCTGGACGGAAGCCCAGCGCTCACAGCGCCCTCCCGGCGGCCGCGGCGGCCCCGTCGCCCTCCCCGCCCGCGGCCGGCGCCCGCTCCAGCGAGCGGGAGATCCCCTGGGCCGCCACCTGCAGAGCGGCCACCAGCCGCGGCCTGTCCCTGGTGAGGGAGGGGACGACGACGCCGAGCGCCGCCACCACCCGCCCGCGCTGCGACACGGGCACGGCCGCGGAGCAGGCGCCGAGCCCCATCTCCTCGGCGGTGGTGGCGTACCCGTCGCGCAGCACGAGCGTCAGCTGGCGCCGCAGGCTGCCGGGCGCGGTGATGGTGAAGGGCGTCAGGCGCGGCAGCTCGCGGAAGACCTCCTCCTGCACGGGATCCGGCGCGTGCGCCAGCAGCACCTTGCCCACGCCCGTGGCGTGCAGCGGCAGCCGCGAGCCGACCGTCGCCACCACCGGCAGCGAGGCGTTCCCGCGCAGCCGGTCCACGTAGAGGGCCCGCGCGCCGTCGCGCACGGCGAGGTGGACGGTGGCGCGGGTGGCGCCGAAGAGGTCCTGCAGGTGCGGCGAGGCGACCTCGCGCAGCCCCGACTGCACGGGCGCGAGCAGGCCGATGTCCCACAGGCGCCGCCCCACCACGTAGTCGCCCGCGGGTGTGCGGGCCAGCGCGCCGAAGTCCACGAGGTCGGCCACCAACCGGTGCGCCGTCGGCAGCGGCATGCCCGCGCGCTCCGCGAGGGCGGTGAGCCCGAGGCGGCGGTGCTCGTCGTCGAAGGCGGCGAGCAGGCTGAGGGCGCGCGAGGTCACGCTCGCCCCCGCCGTCCTGCCGCCTCCCGCCACGGGGCGAGTCTGGCGGTCCCTGCACTGGCGCGGGAGACCGGAGCGGGTTCGGCCACCCGAAGGGACTTCCGCTGGGCGGAAGCAAAGGCGCGTGCCCCGTGCCGTGCGGGCCTACCGTCGCGGGTATGAGCAGCTCGCGGGTGAGCCAGGGCGCAGCGACGCGCCACCCCGGCACGGGGCTCGTGCACCAGCACGTCGTCGACGAGGAGATCGCCGGGATCCGCCGCGCCTACGAGGCCGCGGGCGCGCAGGAGCTGCAGCCGCGCCGGGACTACGCGCCCTACCGCTCGAGCGTGCTGCGCCACCCCACCAAGGACCTGCACCACGCGGACCCGGAGGGCGTGGAGCTGTGGGCGCCGTGCTTCGGTGAGCGCGACGTCGACCCGCTGGAGTCCGACCTCACCATCCAGGGGGGAGGGGAGCCGATCGGCGAGCGCATGGTGGTCACCGGCCGCGTGCTCGACGGCGACGGGCGCCCGGTGCGCCACCAGCTGGTGGAGGTCTGGCAGGCCAACGCGGGGGGCCGCTACGTGCACAAGCGCGACCAGCACCCCGCTCCGCTGGACCCCAACTTCACCGGCGTGGGCCGCTGCCTCACCGACGACCAGGGCCGCTACCGCTTCACCACCATCAAGCCCGGCCCCTACCCCTGGCGCAACCACCACAACGCGTGGCGCCCGGCGCACATCCACTTCTCGCTGTTCGGCACCGACTTCACGCAGCGCCTGGTGACGCAGATGTACTTCCCGGGGGACCCGCTGTTCGCGCTCGACCCGATCTACCAGTCGATCGTGGACCCGGCGGCGCGCGAGCGGCTGGTGGCCACCTACGACCACGACCTCACCCAGCACGAGTGGGCCACCGGCTACCGGTGGGACGTCGTGCTCACCGGGAGCCACCGCACGCCCCTGGAGGGCGACCTCGACGTCGAGCGCACCGAGGACGAGGAGCCCGGCCGATGACCCTCACGACGACGACGAGCGCCGCCGAGCGCCGCGGACCGCTGCCGCCGGTGCCCGCGCTGCCGCCGACGCCGGGCCAGACCGTCGGCCCGTTCTTCCACTACGCCCTCCCCTACGACGGCGACCGGCAGCTCGTGGCCCCCGGCATCCCCGGGGCGCTGCTCCTGCACGGCACCGTGACCGACGGCTCGGGGCTGCCCGTGCGCGACGCGCTGGTCGAGATCTGGCAAGCCGACCCGTCCGGGCACGTCGTGCAGCGGCAGGGCTCGCTGCGCCGCGACGGCCACGCCTTCACGGGCTTCGGCCGCTGCACCACCGACCGCACCGGGCGCTACGCGTTCACCACCCTGCGCCCGGGCCCGGTCGAGGGCGGGCTGCCGTTCTTCGCCGTGACCGTCTTCGCCCGCGGCCTGCTGCACCGCCTCTTCACGCGCGCGTACCTGCCGCTGGACGGCGCCGAGCCCGACGCGCTGCTGCGGGCCGCCGGCGACCGCGCCGGGACCCTGCTGTGCGTGGACGACGAGGACGGGCTCCGCTTCGACGTCGCGCTGCAGGGCGAGCGCGAGACGGTGTTCCTGCACTGGCCGCGCGAGGGCCGGTGACCCCACCCGGCAGGATCGGCGCTGTGACCGCCCCCCTCGCCGACGGGCTGTGGTGGCCCGGTGACCACCGCGCCGGCCGCCTCATGGCACCGTCCGCGCTCCTGGACGCCGCTGTGCGCGTGGAGCAGGCCTGGCTGGACGCGCTGGTCGGCGCGGGGGTCGCCCCGGCCGACGCCGCCGCCGACCTGCGCGCCCTCGTCGACGGCCTCGACGCCGCCGCGCTGGCGGAGGGGTCCGAGAGCGGCGGCAACCCCGTCATGCCGCTGGTCGCGGCACTGCGCTCGGCCCTGCGCGACGGCGGCCACGAGGCTGCGGCGACGTGGCTGCACCGCGGGCTGACGAGCCAGGACGTGCTTGACACCGCCGTCCTGCTCTGCGCCCGCGACGCCGTCACGGCGGTCCGGCGCGAGCTGCGCGGGCAGGTGGAGCGCCTCGTCGTCGTCGTCGAGGAGCACCGGGGGACGGTGCTCGTGGCGCGCACCCTCACGCAGCCGGCCGTGCCCACCACCTTCGGCGCCAAGGCGGCGGGCTGGCTGCACGGGCTGCTGGACGCCGACCAGGCCCTGTCGGCCCTGCGCTGGCCGGTGCAGCTGGGCGGAGCCGCGGGCACGCTGTCCGCGGTGGTCGAGCTGGCCGGCGTGGACGGCGCCCGGTCGCTGCGCCGCTCGGTGCCGCTCGCGCTGGGGCTGGAGCCGTCACCGCCGTGGCACACCCGCCGCACCGCGGTGACGCGCCTGGGCGACGCCGCCACCACCGCCACCGACGCGTGGGGCCGGGTCGCCAACGACGTGCTGGCCCTCGGGCGGTCCGAGGTCGCCGAGCTGCGCGACGCCTCCGCCGGCGGCTCCTCGACCATGCCGCACAAGGCCAACCCCACCCTCGCCGTCCTCGTCCGGCGCGCGGCGCTGGCTGCGCCGCAGCTCGCGGCGAGCCTGCACCTCGCGGCCGCCGAGCAGGTCGACGAGCGCGCCGACGGCGGCTGGCACGTGGAGTGGCACACCCTCGCGCTGCTGCTGCGGCGCACCGCGGTGGCCGCGAGACAGGCGAGCGACCTGCTGCGGGGGCTGCAGGTGGACGCCGAGCGCATGGCGGCGCACCTGCGCGACCAGGCCGGCGCCGTCCTCGCCGAGCAGGAGGCGGTGGCCGGCCTGACCGGCAGGCCGGCCGCTGCGACCTACCTGGGCCTGGTGGACGACCTCGTGGACGAGGCGCTCGCCCGGGCCCGCACGCACGAGCACGCCCCGACCGCGCAGGAGGACCTGTGAGCACCACCCTCGTCCGGCTCGCCGGGCACGACGGCCTACCGCTGCTCGTGGTCGGCCCGTCGCTGGGCACCAGCGTCGAGGCGCTGTGGTCGGCGACGGCCGAGCACCTCGGAGACGCCTTCCACGTGGTGGGCTGGGACCTGCCCGGCCACGGTCGCGACCGCTGGGTGCCGTCAGCCGGGGGGCTGTCGATGGCCGACCTCGCCGCCGGTGTGCTGACCGCCGTCGACGCCCTCGCCGGACCGGACGCGGCCTTCCACGTGGCCGGGGACTCCGTGGGCGGAGCGGTGTCCCTGCAGCTGGCCCTGGACGCGCCGGGGCGCGTGCGCTCGGCGGTGCTGCTGTGCACCGGGGCGGTCATCGGCACCCCGGCGTCCTGGGCGGAGCGCGCGGCGGCGGTGCGGGCCTCCGGCACGCCGTCCCTGGTGTCCTCCTCGGCGCAGCGCTGGTTCGGCCCCGGCTTCGTGGAGCGCGAGCCGGCGCGCAGCTCGGCACTGCTGCACGCGCTGTCGCAGGCCGACGACGCCGGGTACGCCGCGGTCTGCGGCGCGCTGGCCCGCTTCGACGTGCGGACGCGGCTGGGCGAGGTGGCTGCGCCGGTGCTGGCGGTGGCCGGCGCCCACGACGTCGCCACCCCGCCGGCGAGCCTGCGCGAGGTGGCCGAGGGCGTGCGGAGCGGGCGCCTCGTCGTCCTCGACGACGTGGCCCACCTCGCCCCGGTGGAGGCGCCGGAGCGGGTGGCCGCCCTGGTGCGCGAGCACGCCGCGGGAGCCGAGCGCGGCGCGATGACGGTGGCGCAGGTGCGCGACGTGGGGATGGCCGTGCGGCGCGAGGTGCTCGGCGACGCGCACGTCGACAGGGCCACCGCGGCCGCCACGGACCTCACCCGCGAGTTCCAGCAGTTCATCACGGAGTACGCCTGGGGCGGCGTCTGGACCCGGCCCGGCCTGGACCGGCGGATGCGCTCGGTGGGCGTGCTCACCGCGCTCATCGCCCGCGGCCACCACGAGGAGCTGGCGATGCACGTGCGCGCCGCGCGCCGCAACGGTCTGACCGTGGAGGAGATCAAGGAGGTCATCCTCCAGGCGGCGATCTACTGCGGCGTCCCCGACGCGAACACCGCCTTCCGGATCGCCCAGCAGGTGCTCGCCGACCCCACCCCCTCGTGATCATGGGCTTCCCGAGCACCGGTGTTCGGGAAGTCCATGATCACGGGCGAGGGTCCGTGCGGCCCTGGCCTCGGACGGACACCGCGTGGCCGGTTCCCGCCGTCGTCGGCCCCTCCTGCTGCCAGGTGCGGCCAGCACGGGCGATGCTCGGGGCGTCCGACGGCGGTGAGGCGCGCGAGGGTGCGCGCGGTGGAGGCGTCCAGTGGCTGTGTTCAACGACGGGATCGCCGCCACGGCGCTCCCGACCGGGTCCCGGGTGGAGACCGACGTGCTGGTGGTGGGCTCCGGCCCGGCGGGGGCCTCGACGGCGCTCGCGCTGGCCACCTACGGGATCCCGACGACGCTCATCACCAAGTACCGGTGGACGGCCAACACCCCCCGCGCGCACATCACCAACCAGCGCGCCATGGAGTTCTTCCGCGACATGGGCCTGGAGGAGCAGGTCAAGGCGGTCTCCACGCCGCACCACCTCATCGGCGACACGGTGTTCTGCTCCTCGATCGCCGGGGAGGAGTTCGGGCGCATCCTCGCCTGGGGCACCAGCCCCGAGCGCGAAGGCGACTACGTCAGGGCCTCCCCCACCATGAACTGCGACGTGCCGCAGAACTACCTCGAGCCAGTCCTCGTCAGCGGCGCGGCCCAGCGCGGTGCGCAGGTCCGTTTCTCCACCGAGTACCTCTCCCACGTCCAGGACGCCGACGACGTGACCACCACGGTCCGCGACCGGGTCACCGGGGCCGTGCACGAGGTCCGCTCCCGCTACCTGGTCGGTGCGGACGGCGCCCGCTCGAAGGTCGCCGAGGACCTGCAGCTGCCGATGGAGGGCCGGATGGACATCGCCGGCTCCATGAACATCACCTTCACCGCCGACCTCGCGCGCCTGGTCGGCCACCGCCCGTCGGTCCTGTACTGGGTGGTGCAGCCGGGCGCGAACGTCGGCGGCATCGGCGCCGGGCTCGTCCGCATGGTCAGGCCCTGGAACGAGTGGCTGGTGGTGTGGGGCTACGACATCTCCCAGCCGCCACCCCAGGTCGACGAGGCCGCCGCGCTGGAGATCGTCCAGTCGCTGCTGGGCACCACCGACATCGACATCACGATCACCGGCACGTCCCTGTGGGGCAACAACGAGCGGTACGCCACCCAGCTGCAGCGCGGCCGGGTGTTCTGCGCCGGCGACGCCGTGCACCGCCACCCGCCGTCCAACGGGCTGGGCTCCAACACCTCGGTGCAGGACGCCTACAACCTCGCCTGGAAGCTCGCCGCGGTGCTGCGCGGCCAGGCCGGCGAGTCACTGCTGGACTCCTACACCGCCGAGCGCGCCCCGGTGGCGAGGCAGGTCGTGCTCCGCGCCAACCAGTCGAGCCGCGAGTTCGGCGGGTTCTTCGACGCCCTCGGCGTGACCAGCGCCGCCGACGAGGCGGGCATGGTGGCCGCCATCGAGGAGCGCAAGGCCGCCACTCCCGAGGGGCGCGCCAAGCGCGAGGCGCTGAAGAAGGCCATGGAGCTCAAGCACTACGAGTTCAACGCGCACGGGGTGGAGCTGGGGCAGCACTACTCGTCCGGGGCCGTCGTCAGCGACGGGACGGCGCTGCCCGCGCCCACCCGCGACCCCGAGCTGTACTTCACCCCCTCGACCGTCCCCGGCTCCCCGCTCCCCCACGCCTGGGTCGGGGACAGCGCCACCAAGGTCTCCACGCTCGACCTCGCGCCGAGCACCGGCTTCACGGTGTTCACCGGCATCGCCGGCCAGGCGTGGGCCGACGCGGCGGTGCAGGTCGGGGCGGTTCTCGGCGTCCCGCTGCGCGCCGTGGTCGTCGGGCCGGGGCAGGCGGTCACCGACCTCTACGACGACTGGGCCCGGCTGCGGGAGGTCGACGAGGACGGCGTCCTGCTCGTCCGGCCCGACAAGGTCATCGCCTGGCGGTCGCACCGGCTCGTCGCGGACCCGGCCTCTGCACTGGAGGGCGTGCTGCGCCAGGTGCTGGGGCGCGACGCGTGAGCGGGTCCGAGCAGCGCCTCACGTCCTTCGACCACACCTCCCTGGGGCAGCGGGTGCTCTTCGGCTCCCACGCCGCTGTCGCGAACACCGCCCGGGCCGTGGCGGACCTGGGCGCCGAGCGCGTGCTGCTCGTCGCGGGGCGGTCGTCGGCGCAGGCCGCGCGCGACGTGGCTGGGGCGCTGCCCGTGGTCGCGACCATCGACGAGGTGGCCCAGCACGTGCCCGCTGAGCGCGCCGAGGCCGCCGTCGCGATGGCGCAGAGCAGCGGCGCCGACCTCGTGCTGACCATCGGCGGTGGCTCCGCGACCGGTCTGGGCAAGGCGGTCGCCCTGCGGACCGCGCTGCCCCTGGTGGCGGTGCCCACCACGTTCGCCGGGTCGGAGGCCACCGACGTGTGGGGCCTCACCACGGACGGGGTCAAGCAGACCGGCTCGGACCCGCGCGTGCTGCCCCGAGCGGTGGTGTACGACGCGGCGCTGACCCTCGGGCTGGCCCCCCGCTCCGTGGCGGCGTCCACCCTCAACGCGGTGGCCCACGCCGTCGACGGGCTGTGGGCGCCCCGGGCAGACCCCGTCAACCGCGCGCTCGGCACCGAGGGCCTGAGGGCCCTCGTCCCGGCGCTGCAGCGCCTCGCGCGAGGACAGGACGACCTGGCCCTGCGCGAGCAGCTGCTCTACGGCGCCCACCTGACGGCGGTGGCGTTCGCCTCGGCCGGCTCCGGGCTGCACCACAAGATCTGCCACGTGCTGGGTGGCGCCTTCGGGCTGCCGCACGCGGAGATGCACGCGATCGTGCTGCCGCACGTCACCGCCTTCAACGCCCCCGCCGCCCCCGACGCCGCGGCCCGTCTCGCGGAGCTCTTCGACGGCGTCCCCGCGGCGGTGGGCCTGCGGCAGCTGCTCGCCGACCTGGGCCTCCCGCAGGCGCTGCGGGAGGTCGGCCTGGCCGAGGGCGACCTGCGCCGCGCCGCGGAGCTGGTGCTCCCGAGCGTGCCCCCGAGCAACCCCCGCCCCGTCGACGCCGCCGCGCTGGAGTCCCTGCTGCACGCCGCATGGGCGGGCGACACCGTCACCGCCGTCGTCACCGCCGTCGCCATCGAGGAAGGAACCGCGCCATGAGCCCGTCAGAGGTGTCGGCCGAGCAGCGGGCGCGCGAGGAGGAGCTGGTCGAGCTCGTCGTCGCCTCCTTCGACGGCGCCCCCGACGAGCGCCTGCGCCACCTGCTCCAGGCGCTGGTGCGCCACCTGCACGCCTACGTGCGCGAGGTGCGGCTCACCGAGGCGGAGTGGGGCGCTGCGATCGCCTTCCTCACGCGGGTGGGCCACACGACCAGCGAGAACCGCCAGGAGTTCGTGCTGCTCAGCGACGTGCTGGGCCTGTCGATGCAGACGGTGGCCGTCAACAACGAGGCCTACCGCAACGCCACCGAGGCGACGGTCTTCGGGCCCTTCTTCGTCGACGAGGCCCCGCAGGTGGAGGCCGGCGGCGACATCGCCGCCGGGGCTCCCGGGGAGCCCGCCTGGGTGGAGGGCACCGTGCGCGACGTCGACGGCAACCCGCTGCCCGGTGCGCGCATCGAGGTGTGGGAGGCCGACGAGGAGGGCCTCTACGACGTCCAGCACGACGACGGCCGCACCTACGGCCGCGGGCGGCTGGTGGCCGACGACGACGGCGGGTACCGCTTCTGGGGCCTGTTCCCGACGCCGTACCCGATCCCTGACGACGGGCCGGTGGGCGACCTGCTGGCTCGGACGGGCCGCTCGCCGCTGCGGGCGTCGCACCTGCACTTCATGGTGTCCGCGCCGGGCTGCCGCACCCTGGTGACGCACATCTTCGTGCGCGGTGACGAGCTGCTCGATCGCGACTCGGTGTTCGGGGTCAAGGAGTCGCTGGTCCACGACTGGGAGCACCACCCCGCCGGCACCCCCACCCCCGACGGACGCGACCTCGGCGGCCGGGGCTGGGCGAGCACGCGGTTCGACGTCGTCCTCGCCCCCGCCTGACCGGCGGGGTACGGTTCCGCCCTCCGGCGACGGCGGTGCCGTCGCCCCGGGCGACGCGACGAGGCGGTGCTGGCGGGTGCTGGTCGAGGGCTACCGGACCTTCTCCACCGTCGGGCTGCCCCAGGAGCAGCGGGTCGCCCGGTGGGAGGAGCACAACGCCAGCGCCCTGATCGACCTGCGGGCCAGGACGCTGGACGGCACGGCGCTGGAGGGGCGCGAGGTGGTGCTCGACCTGGGCGGCGTCCACCTCGCCGACGTCGCCGCCAGCGCGCACGTGGTGGAGCGCTCCGCGCAGCAGATCGCCTCCAGCGGCGTGGACGGCGTCGCCCTCTACTTCGCGCTGCGCGGGGAGTCGTTCTTCTACCACTCCGGCGGGGTGCAGCTGCAGCGTCCGGGGACCCTGCTCGTCTGCGACGTCAGCCGGCCGTTCATGCGGGGCTTCGCCCGCGGCCTGGAGGAGCTCGTGGTGCGCGTGCCGCGCACCACCTACGAGCAGGTGGTGGGCCGGCCGCTGCCGACCGAGCCCCTGGTGCTCGGCTTCGACGACGTCCCCGGGAGCGCGCACGCCGCGGCGCTGGCGCGGCTGGTGCGCGCCACCCTCGCGCACCCCGGCCCGGACGAGCGCGCCGCGGCGCAGCAGCAGCTCGGCCAGCTGGTGCGCGCGGTCCTGCACGGGTCCACCACGAGCGAGGACCACCGCCGGGCGGCGCTGGCCCACATCGACCGCCACCTCACCGACCACGACCTGTCCGTCGGGGCCGTCGCCCGCGCCGTCGGCCTCAGCGAGCGCCACCTGACCCGCGTCTTCCGCGAGACGGGTGCGGGTGTCGCCCGGACCGTGCTCGACCGACGCCTCGAGCTGGCCCACCGGCTCCTGTCGGCCCCCGCCCACCCCGCCGTGGCCGCCGTCGCCGCGCGCTGCGGGTTCGTCTCGGCGTCCCACTTCGCCCGGGTCTTCCGCGAGCGCTACGGGTGCACGCCGGCCGAGGTGCGCGCGAGCAGCGGCTCCTGAGCACACCCGTCCGGTCGGCAGGCGGTGGCGGTCAGGGGGCGGTGGCGGCGCTGATCACGGCGGCGACGCGCCGCACCGCGGGAGCCGGGTCGAGCCGGTGGGCCAGGGCGAGCGGCACCTGCACCGGGTCGCCGCCGAGCGGGCGGTAGACCACGCCGTCCAGGCGGAGCGCGCGCACGGCGTCCGGCACCAGCCCGAAGCCGAGCCCGGCGGCCACCAGCGCCACGAGCGTGCCGGTCTCCCCGACCTCGATGACCTCGGGCTCGACGCCGGCCGCCCGGCAGGCGTCGAGCACCAGCGGTTGCAGCATGGACCGGCGGCCCGAGGGGTGCGCCACGAGCACCTCCCCAGCGAGGTCGGCCAGCGCCACGGCGTCCCGCCCGGCCAGCCGGTGTCCCGTGGGCAGGGCCACGACGAGCGGTTCGCGGCGCAGCTCCTCCACCACGAGCCCTGCGGGCGGCGGCCCGGAGGGCCTCAGGACGGCGAGGTCGAGGTCGTCCGCAGCGACGGCGTCGAGCAGCGCCGGGGCGAGGAGCTCCCCGCGCAGCTCCAGCTCCACGCCGGGCAGCTCCTCGCGCACCCGGCGGGCGACGCTGGGCAGCAGGGCGTAGGTGGCCGTCCCGACGAAGCCGATCCGCACGCGTCCCGCGCGGCCGGCGGCCACGAGCGCGAGGTCGGCGGTGGTCCTGTCGAGGTCGGCCAGCAGCTGCAGCGCCCGCTCGCGCAGCAGCCGCCCCGCGTCGGTGAGCTCCACCCGCCGCGTGGACCGATCGAGCAGCCGTGCGCCGACCTGCTGCTCCAGCGACTTCAGCTGCTGCGACAGCGCCGGCTGCGCGACGTGCAGCCGCGCGGCGGCGCGGCCGAAGTGCTGCTCCTCGGCGAGGACGACGAACGAGCGCAGCAGCCGGGTCTCCACCACCCCATTCATGCACAGCACGCATAGGTGGGCCGAGAAACCGTCTTGGACGTCGATCGATCGGCGGCCTAGCGTCGGCCCATGCCCTCGGCCCACCTCTACGCCAGCGCACGCACGCCGTTCGGCCGCTTCGGCGGCGCGCTGGCCGGCGCCCGCCCCGACGACCTCGCCGCGACCGCCCTCACCGCGGTGCTCGACAGGGCCCCGGACCTCGACCCCGCCCGCATCGACGACGTCGTCTGGGGCTGCGCGAACCAGGCCGGTGAGGACAACCGCAACGTCGGGCGCATGGCCGTGCTGCTCGCCGGGCTGCCCACCTCGGTCCCCGCGACCACGGTCAACCGGCTGTGCGGCTCCTCCCTCGACGCCGCCGCGCTGGCCTCGCGCAGCATCGAGACGGGCGACGCCGACGTCGTCGTCGCCGGTGGGGTCGAGTCGATGTCGCGCGCGCCGTGGGTGCTGCCCAAGCCGGAGCGGGCCTACCCCGCCGGTGACGTGACGGCGGCGTCCACGACGCTCGGCTGGCGGCTGGTCAACCCCGCGATGCCGGGTGAGTGGACCGCCTCGCTCGGGGAGTGCAACGAGCAGCTCGCGCAGCGGCTGCAGATCTCCCGCGAGCGGCAGGACGAGTTCGCCGCACGGTCCCACCAGCTCGCCGCGAAGGCCTGGGCCGACGGGTTCTACGGCGACCTGGTCGTCGACGTCGACGGCGTGCAGCTGGCCCGCGACGAGTGCGTCCGCGACGGCTCGACCCCGCAGACCCTGGCCAGGCTCAAGCCGTCCTTCCGCAGTCCCGCCGACGGCGGCACCATCACGGCGGGCAACGCCAGCCCGCTGACCGACGGGGCGGCCGCGCTGCTCATCGGTTCCGAGGCCGCCGCAGACGTGCTCGGCACCGCGCCCCTGGCCCGCATCGCCGGCCGCGGCGCACACGCCCTCGACCCGCAGGACTTCGGGCTCGCCCCGATCGAGGCCGCGAACCGGGCCCTCGCCCGCGCGGGCATCGGCTGGTCCGACGTCGGCGCCGTGGAGCTCAACGAGGCCTTCGCCGTGCAGTCGCTCGCCTGCCTGGACGCGTGGGGCGTCGACCCCGACCTCGTCAACACCCGCGGCGGCGCCATCGCGCTGGGCCACCCGCTCGGCGCCTCCGGGGCGCGGCTGCTGGGCACGCTCGCGGCGGTGCTGCGCGAGCGCGACGCCCGCTGGGGCGTGGCCGCGCTGTGCATCGGCGTGGGCCAGGGCCTGGCCGTGGTGCTGGAGAACCAGGAGGCCAGCCGGTGAGCCGCACGCAGTTCCACGAGGCCGCCGACGCCGCCCTGGCCGCCTCGGGCATCTCCTCCGGCATGACGGTGCTGGTCGGCGGGTTCGGGATGGCGGGCATGCCGGTGGCCCTCGTCGACGCGCTCATCCGCCACGGCGCCGACGACCTCACCGTGGTGAGCAACAACGCCGGCAACGGTGACACCGGCCTGGCCGCGCTGCTGGCCGCCGGCCGGGTGCGCAAGGTCGTCTGCTCCTTCCCCCGCCAGCACGACTCCTGGGTCTTCGACGGCCTCTACCGCGCCGGGCGCATCGAGCTGGAGGTGGTGCCGCAGGGGACCCTCGCCGAGCGGATGCGCGCCGCGGGCGCGGGCATCGGTGCCTTCTTCTGCCCCACCGGCGTGGGCACGCTGCTCGCCGAGGGCAAGGAGACCCGGGTCATCGACGGGCGCGAGCACGTCCTGGAGACGGCGCTGCGCGGCGACGTCGCGCTCGTCGGCGCGCACCGCTCCGACGGCGTCGGCAACCTCGTCTACCGCAAGACCGCCCGCAACTTCGGCCCCGTCATGGCGACGGCGGCGGCGGTCACCGTCGTCCAGGTCGACGAGGTGGTGCCCACCGGTGCGCTGGACCCCGAGGCGGTGGTGACTCCACGGATCTACGTCGACCACGTGGTCGACCTCTCGTCGGGGGCACCAGCGACGACCAACGCGCAGGAGCAGGGACGATGACGACGACGAGCACGCTCGAGCACCTCGACCGGGGGCCGCTCTCGCGCGAGGAGATGGCCGCCGTCGTGGCCCGCGACATCCCCGACGGCGCCTTCGTCAACCTCGGCATCGGCCAGCCCACCAGCGTCGCGGCGCACCTGCGCCCGGAGGCCGGGGTGGTGCTGCACACCGAGAACGGCATGCTCGGCATGGGGCCGGAGGCCCACGGCGACGAGGTCGACCCCGACCTCACCAACGCCGGCAAGGTCCCCGTCACCGAGCCCCCGGGGGCGGCGTACTTCCACCACGCCGACTCCTTCGCCATGATGCGCGGCGGCCACCTCGACGTCTGCGTGCTCGGCGCGTTCCAGGTCTCGGCGAGCGGTGACCTCGCCAACTGGCACACCGGCGCCCCGGACGCGATCCCCGCCGTCGGCGGCGCCATGGACCTGGCGAACGGGGCCAAGGACGTGCTGGTGATGATGACGCTGTTCGCCAAGGACGGCTCGGCCAAGCTGGTGCCCGCGTGCACCTACCCGCTGACGGGCGTCGGGTGCGTCAGCCGCGTCTACACCGAGGTCGCGCTCTTCGACGTCAGCGGGCCCGCGGTCGTCGTCCTGGAGACCTGGGGCACGAGCGTGGACGAGCTGGCCGCCCGCCTGGAGGTGCCCCTCCACCGGGCCTGACCACCCTCCTGCCTCCCCCTTCCGCGACGATCAAGGACGTCGCACCCGCCCGGGTGTCCACGACGTCCTTGATCGTCACGTGAAGGGTGCGCCGGGGCGCACCGGCGGCCGCGGGGGCGCCTACGATGGGTGGCGAACGCCTCCTGACCTGAAGACCCGGGCACGACGCCCGCTGGTCCCGCGGCCGGCTCCTCAACGAGCGCCGCCGAGTCAGCGGGCGACGACGTGGCGCCACGGCGCCTCGACGCCTCCAGGAGGTGGCATTGGCCCAGGGCCAGCGCGGTGACGACGGTCGCCGCAGCAACGGCGGTCCCACCCGCCGGGACAGCCGCGGTGGGAACGGCGGTGGGAGCGGCGGCCGCCGCGGTGCCCCAGCCCGTCAGCGCAAGGACGTGGTGGCCGTCCTGACCGACGGCGTCCGCGAGGTGCAGCAGGCGGTGAAGGCGGGACGCCTGACCCCCGCCGTCCGCTCGCGGTTCCAGGCCGTGGCGCTGCTGCTGCGCGAGGAGCGCGCACGCGTCCAGGCCGGCGCCATGCCGGAGGCCCGCCGCAGCGAGCGCCTCAAGCGGCTCGACCAGGTGGCGGCCCAGCTCGCCGTGGCTGCCGTCCGCGACGCCGGCCTGCTCCACCTGCTCACCGACGACGCGGTCATCGCGCCGTCCTCCCGCGCGCTGCTGCGCGAGATGCAGCGCGAGGCCGGCATCACCCCGCCCGCCGCACCGGAGGCGGCCGCGCAGCAGGTGGCCGCTCCCGCCGCGTCGCCGTTCGCGCCGGCCGGGGACGGCGCCGCGGGCGGGGAGGGTGCGGGGGCCTCGACCCGCGCCGTCGTCCCGACGTCGGTGGCGTCCCGGCAGCTGGCCAACCCGTTCCTCGCCCCGGTCTTCACGCCGCAGCCCGACCTCGCCTTCCTCCCCCGCCGCCTGGGCGGCTGGGACCTCGTCGCGGCGCTGCTGAGCTCCTTCGAGCGGGCCGGCGGCGGTGACGCGGCCTGCATGGAGCTGCCGGCGCCCACCCAGCAGTTCACGCCCGCCGGCAAGGAGCTCATGCAGCACCAGGGCGCGCTGGTGGCCGCCGCCGCGCAGGGGCACCGGACGTTCCTGCTCGCCGACGAGCCGGGCCTGGGCAAGACCGCGCAGGCGCTGCTCGCCGCCGAGGCCGCGATGGCGTACCCGCTGCTCGTCGTCGTCCCGAGCGTGGTGAAGACCAACTGGGCCCGCGAGGCGGGCCTGTGGGTGCCGCACCGCTCCACCACCGTGGTGCAGGGCAGCGGCGAGAGCGTCAACGGCTTCGCCGACGTCGTGGTGGTCAACTACGAGGTGCTCGACCGGCACCTGGGGTGGCTGGGCGACTTCGGCTTCCGCGGGATGGTGGTCGACGAGGCGCACTTCATCAAGAACAAGACCTCGCAGCGGTCCCAGAACGTGCTGACCATCGCCGACCGCGTCCGCGCCCGCACGCCGGACCCGCTGGTCATGGCGCTGACGGGGACGCCGCTCATCAACGACGTGGACGACTTCCGCGCCATCTGGCAGCTGCTCGGCTGGACCGACGGCACCCGCCCGGTGCCGCAGCTGCTCGAGGCCCTCGAGGAGCTCGACAGGACCCCCGCGGACCCGGACTTCTACCCCGGCGCCCGCCGGGCCGTGGTGGACCTGGGCATCGTGCGCCGCCGCAAGGTGGACGTGGCCGCCGACATCCCCTCCCGCCGCGTGGCGGACCTCCCCGTGGACCTCGACGGGCCCGCTGGCCGCTCCGTGCGCGCCGCCGAGCGCGACCTGGCGCTGCGCATGGTGGAGCGGTACGAGCGGGCCCTCGCGCACCGGGCCGCCGCCGGCCTGGGCGGTGCGCTGGCGATGGGCGCCGAGGACGACGACCGCGTGGACGTGGTCCTCGCCGACGCGCCGGAGCACGGCTCCGAGGAGACGGACGTCGAGGCCGGGTCCGAGCTCGCGCCTGCGGCGGAGACCGTCGCCGCGGCGGAGACCGAGGCCGAGGCCGAGGCCGCCGCGCAGGCGGCCGCCGAGGCCGCAGCGGTGGTCGAGGAGGCCTACGAGGCGCTCGGGGCCACCTTCGCCGCCCCGGAGCCCCCCGTCGTCGACGCCGCGCTCGTGCGGCGGGTGGCCAAGGCCGAGCTCAAGGACTCCGAGTCCGGGGACGGCGAGAACGTCTTCAGCGTGGTGCGGCGCATCGGCCGCGCCAAGGCGGAGCTGGCCGCCGACTACACCGCACAGCTGGCGCGCAGCGCGGGGAAGGTCGTCTTCTTCGCCAAGCACGTCGAGGTCATGGACGCCGCCGAGGAGCTGTTCTCCCGGCAGGGCCTGCGCTTCTCCTCCGTGCGCGGCGGCCAGACCCCGGAGGTCCGCCAGCGCAACGTCGACGCGTTCGTGAACGACCCCGAGGTCGCCGTCGTCGTGTGCTCCCTGACGGCGGCCGGGGTGGGCCTGAACCTGCAGGTGGCCTCGGACGTGGTGCTCGCGGAGCTGTCCTGGACCGATGCGGAGCAGACCCAGGCCATCGACAGGGTGCACCGCATCGGGCAGACCGAGCCGGTGACGGCGTGGCGCGTCATCGCCGCGCAGACCCTCGACGCGCGGATCGCCGCGATGATCGACTCCAAGGCGGGGCTGGCGGCGCGCGCGCTGGACGGCTCCGACGAGGAGGTCGGCGACTCCGTCGACGTGCAGCTGGAGGCGCTGGTGGGCCTGCTCACCGACGCCCTGGAGGAGAAGCACGGCGTTCTGGCCCCCTGACCGCGCACTGCCGGTCCGGCCCGACGTCGTGCTGCAGGGGCACCTCACCGCGGCCGAGGCGCCTCGGGGTGGCATCATGGAAGCACGTCCTGCACCTTTCGCCAGGTCGCAGGACCAGGTCCCCGTCGGCTTCCACCCGGCGGGGACCGTCTTCGTCCCGGCCCCGTCGCGGCGCGCACCGATGACTCCGCGCGCGGGACGCGGTCCACCGGGCATGGCCCTGCTGCGCTACTGGATGAACACCTCCCTGGACGGCTTCGTCGCCGACGCTGACGGCCGCTTCGACTGGGGCGCCCCGGACGCCGAGCTCCACCGGTTCTTCAACGACCAGGAGCGCCAGGTCGGCACCCACCTGTACGGGCGGCGGCTCTTCGAGGTGATGCGGTACTGGGAGGACCAGCCCGCCGAGCCGGACCGGCCGGCCGTCGAGGTGGAGTACGGCGAGATCTGGCGGGCCACCCCCGCGGTGGTGTTCTCCCGCACGCTCACGGCGGTGGGCGGCCCGAACACCGAGCTGGTGCGGGAGTTCGACGCCGACGACGTCGCCGCCCGCAAGGCCGCGGCGGCCCGGGACCTCAGCATCGGTGGCCCGGAGCTCGCAGCCGCGGCCCTGCGCGCGGGTCTCGTCGACGAGGTCGGGCTGGTGGTGCACCCGGTGGTGGTCGGCGGCGGCACCCGGTTCCTGCCGCTGGACCTCCGCCTGGACCTGTCGCTGCAGGAGGAGCGCCGCCTGCCCGGCGGCGTGGTGCACCTGCGCTACCGGGTGCGCTCGGTGGAGCCGCTCGCCTGACGCTGACGCCCTCCCGGTCCGCTCCGGCGCGCAAGGGGCCTCACCCCCGCCTCCCGAAGACCCACCGGCGGAGCAGCAGGAAGCGCAGCGCGGTGGCGAGGACGTTGGCCACCACCAGCACGGTGAGCTCCACGGCCCGGGACGGGTCGGCCAGCGCGTGGAGCGCCGCGAGCGCCCCGGAGGTGAGCCCGAGCGCCGCGGCGAAGACCACGAGCCCCTGCGCGTGCGCGCGCAGCAGCCCGCCGCTGCCGGTGACGCCGAACGTCAGGCGCCGGTTGGCGGCGGTGTTGGCGAGCGCGGTGAGCAGGAGGGCCACGAGGTTGGCGGCCTGCGGGCCGACGGCGCCTCGCAGCAGCACGTAGAGCGCGAGGTAGGCCAGGGTGCTGAGCACGCCGATGGCGCCGAACCTCACCACCTGGCCGAGCAGGCCGCGCGGCACGCCGGGCACCGCGGGCTCCACCTGGTCCAGCGGAGCGCGTCCGAGCTGGGCGCGCAGCGCGGCCAGCGGCAGCGACCCGGTGGCGAAGGCCCGTGCGAGCCGCAGGATGCCGCGCACGTCCTCGGTCGCGGTGCGGACGATGTCGACGCTGCTGTCGGGGTCGTCCACCCAGTCGACCGGCACCTCGGCGATCCGCGCGCCGGCGCGCTCGGCCAGCACCAGCAGCTCGGTGTCGAAGAACCAGCCGGTGTCCTCCACCAGCGGGAGCAGCTGGTCGGCGACGTCCTTGCGGATGGCCTTGAAGCCGCACTGGGCGTCGGAGAACCGCGCGCCGAGGCTGCGGCGCAGCAGCACGTTGTAGGAGCGGGAGATGATCTCGCGCTTGGGCCCGCGCACCACGCGGCTGCCCCGCGCCAGGCGGGAGCCGATGGCCATGTCGGAGTGCCCGGAGACGAGCGGCGCCACCAGCGGCAGCAGGGCCGCGAGGTCGGTCGAGAGGTCCACGTCCGTGTACACGAGCACCGGGGCGTCCGAAGCAGACCACACCGCCTTCAGCGCCCGGCCGCGGCCCTTGGCCGGCAGGTGCACGGCCACCACCTCGGGCAGCGCGGCCTGCAGCGTGTCGGCGATCGCTGCCGTGGCGTCGGTGCTGGCGTTGTCGGCGATGGTGATGCGGAACGGGTACGGCAGCGCCCGGGTGAGGTGGGCGTGCAGGCGGCGCACGCAGGGCTCGAGGTCGTCCTCCTCGTTGAACACCGGGACGACGACGTCGAGCAGCGGTCGTCCCGGCTGCGCCACGAGGAGTCCGCGCGACGGGTGGAGCGAGGGGCTGGAGCCGGCACCGTCCAGCAGGAACGTCGTCATGCCCTGAGGTTCGGCCGGCCACCTCTCGCGCCGCCGCGCCCGTGCTGTGCCCCGCCTATGACCGCCCCCACCGCCCGTGCGCCTCTGCACGACGCCCTCCTCTGCACGATCATGCGAGTGCGCGTCACAGCACCCAGCACGGCGAGCTGCTCGTCGTGGCGCAGAGCCGCATGACTGCGCTCGTACCGTGACCGACCTGTGGCCGCTCCGGCCTGCTGCGGGGGCGTCCGGCTCTGATCACCCGCACCGCCCGGGGCCCGCGCGAGATGTCGGAACCCTGCCTCGATGTGTCGGAACCCGAACCCGGTTCCGACATCTCGAGGCAGGGTTCCGACACGTCGTGGCACCTCTGCCGGGTGGCTGCGTCCGGGGGGTGACGCAGGAGTGCTGGCCGGCCCCTGGGGCGGGGACGACCGGCGCTCGGGACGCGGTGGCTCAGGAGGCGGTGGCTCAGGAGGCGGAGGTCAGGTCGTACACGGTGGTGGACCCCACGGTCTGGGCCGTGAACGTCTGCTCCACCCAGGCCGTGATCTGGGCGGCCGTCCCCTGGTCCTCGCCACCGGTGCTGCCGGGGACGAAGTAGTGGATCCTCCCCTGCGCGACCCACGCCTGGAACTGCGCCAGCGTCGGGGAGGCGTCCGTGCCGTTGAAGCCGCCGATCGGCATGACCGGCTGCTGGGTGGCCAGCTGGTAGCCCGCGGCGTTGTTCGAGCCGACGGTCGCGGCGACCCAGGTGTAGGAGCTGGCGTCAGCCTCCAGCAGCGCCACCAGCGAAGCGCTCGGGCTGCTGCCGTTGAGCAGACCGCCCATCCCGCCCCCGGGGCCGCCGGTGCGGCCGGCCACCGCCCCGCCGGCTGCGCCCGGCGTCGTCGTCGTCCCCGTCCCACCGGGCGCGGTGCCGGTCTGGCCGCCGGGGAAGCCGCCGACGCCGCCGCGCCCACCCCCGCCCCTGGGGCCGCCCATCGCTCCGGCGACCGTGGGGCCGGCCGAGACGATCGAGCCGGTGTGCGCGGTGCTCACCGTCTGGGCGGTGTACGCCAGCGGCCCGGCCAGCGAGGCAGCGAGGGCGACCCCCGCGACGACCCTCGTCAGCGAGGGACGCAGCGCCGTGGCGATCAGCCCGACCGCGGCGAGCACGCCCGCCACCAGCACCAGCCACGACAGCCAGGGCAGGAAGTCGCTGCTGCGCGAGAGCAGCACGAACGACCACACCGCTGTGCCGGCCGTGGCCACCGCCAGGGTCCCCAGGGCCAGCGGACGGGCGCGCTCGCGCCACAGCAGTGACGCGCCCACCCCCACGAGCGCGGCGACCGCCGGGGCCAGGGCGACCGTGTAGTACCCGTGGATGATCCCGCTCATGAAGCTGAAGGTCAGCGCGGTGACCACCAGCCACGTCAGCCACAGCACCACCTGGGCCCGCTGTCCGTCCGAGCGCGGGCGGCGGCGCAGGAGCACCAGCGCGACCACGCCCAGCACCAGCGCCGCCGGGAGGAGCCAGGCGACCTGCCCGCCGAACTCCGCGGTGAACAGGCGGGTGGTGCCGGTCTCCCCCCACGTCCCCGTGCCGCCACCGCCGCCTCCGCCGACAGACCCGGTCTCCTCACCGGTGAGACGGCCCAGGCCGTTGTAGCCGAGGGTCAGGCCCAGGAAGCTGTTGTCGGTGGAGCCGCCGGTGTAGGGCCGTGACGATGCGGGCCACAGCTCGACCAGAGCCACCCACCACCCGGCGGAGACCAGCAGCGCAGCACCCGCCGCGAGCAGCTGCAGCACGCGCGTCCCCACCCGGCGGGGGCTGAAGAGCAGGTGGGTGAGCCCCAGCGCCGGCAGCACGAGGAACACCTGCAGCTGCTTGGTGAGGAACCCCAGCCCGACCAGGGCGCCGGCGGCCAGCAGCCAGCGGGTGCGGCCGTCCTCCAGGTCCCGCAGCACCGTGTGCGCGGCGAGCGTCATGAGGAGCACGAGCAGCGCGTCGGGGTTGTTGAACCGGAACATCAGGGCCGCCACCGGTGTGAGCAGCAGGACGACGCCGGACAGCAGCGCGGCGCCCGCGGAGCAGTGGCGGCGGACGGCGGCGCAGAGGACGCCGGTGGTCGCTACGCCCAGGAGCGCCTGCGGCACGAGGACCGACCACGACGAGAGCCCGAAGATGCGCACCGACAACGCCATCACCCACAGCGACGCCGGTGGCTTGTCGACGGTGATGGAGTTCCCGCCGTCGGAGCTGCCGAAGAGGAACGCCTTCCAGCTCACCGATCCCGCCTGCACGGCCGCGGAGTAGAAGGAGTTGGCCCACCCGGAGGAGCCCAGCCCCACCAGGTAGGTCACGGCCGCCGCGGCCAGGAGCGCCAGCAGCGCCGGGCGCTCCCACGCGGGGGCCTCCTCGCGGCCTCGCAGGAGCCGCTGCCACGCGGCGGGCCGGTGGCGCTGCCGGTCAGCGGTGGCGGACCTCAGAGCTGGGTCGCCAGCGGAACCGGCAGCACCGGAGGCACCGCCGGCAGCGGTGTGGGTCACGGTCATGCCAGGAACCTCGGACCGGGCGCTGGGGCGGCTCTCCGCCACCGCTGTGGCCGGGCTATGCGCCGCCTGCGGCCTGCGCACCCTCGACGTGGTCGACGTCGTCGACGTCGTCGTCGGTGTCCAGCGGGGCGACCGGCAGGCGGACCAGGAACGCCGTCTGCCCGGGGCGGGTGGTGACGTCCACGCTGCCACCCGTGGACGTCACGATCGCGGACACGATGGACAGGCCCAGGCCGCTGCTGCCCGCCGCGCGGGACCGGGAGCCGTCTCCTCGGGCGAACCTGTCGAAGATGTGCGGGAGGAGGTAGGCCGGGATGCCCGGGCCGTCGTCCAGCACCGACAGCACCACCTGGTCGGGACCCGAGGTCGCGAGCCCCGCGGTGACGGTGGTGCCCGGCGGGGTGTGGGTGCGCGCGTTGGTGAGGAGGTTGACCACCACCTGCTGCAGGCGGGCGGAGTCGCCCACCACCTCCACCGGCTCGGCGGGCAGGTCGAGGCGCCAGACGTGGTCCCGGCCGGCGGCGGAGGCGTCGCTGACGGCGTCCAGCAGCAGCCGGGACAGGTCCACCAGGTCGGTCTCCAGCGGGCGGCCGGCGTCGAGGCGGGCCAGCAGCAGCAGGTCCTCGACCAGGCCGGTCATGCGCTTCGCCTCGGACTCGACCCGGCCCAGGGCGTGCGCGGCCGTGGGCGGCAGCACGTCGGGGCCCCGCGCGACCAGCTCGGCGTAGCCGCGGATCGAGGCGAGCGGCGTGCGCAGCTCGTGGCTGGCGTCGGCCACGAACTGCCGCACGCGCAGCTCGCTCTCGTGCCGTGCCGCCAGCGCGGAGCCGACGTGGGTGAGCAGGGTGTCCAGCGCCGCGCCCACCTGGCCGACCTCGGTGCGCCGGTCGGTGTCGCGCTCCGGGACGCGCACGCCGAGGTCCACCTCGCCGCGGTCCAGCGGCATGGCGCTGACCTGCGCGGCCGTGGCCGCGACGCGCCGCAGGGGGCGCAGCGACCGGCGGACGACCGCGGCCGCCGCCAGCCCCGCCAGCAGCATGGCGAGCAGCGCGACGGCCACCTCCACCTGGACGAGCCGGCTCTGGGTGGCCTGGAGGCCGGCCAGCGGGACGCCGGTGACGAGCACGCCGGTGCCGGCGCTCGAGCTCGTGCCGCGGCCACCGCCGTCGTCGTCCCTCGCGGCCACCGCGACCACGCGGTACGCGCCGAGCCCACCGACCTGGACGGTCTGGGGCTGCGCCCCGACGGCGACGCCCGCGAGCGCGGCGGCGTCGCCGCTGCTCACCGCCTGCGCGCAGTACCCCGCGAGGGAGGCCGCGGCGGTGACGCGGCCGTCCACCACGCGGGCCGCCAGCGTGCCGGGCACCTGCCCGGGCGCGAGGAGGAAGCCGAGCCCGTCGGCGGCGGCCTGCTCGTCGGCGGACGACGACGGGCAGCGGTCGCTGAACTGCGGCGGGAACGAGCGGAAGCGGTCGCCTCCACCGGGGGCGCGCTGGGCGGAGGCGACCAGCTGGGAGTCGAGCTGCTGCAGCTGCAGGTGGCGCAGCGCCACCACGGTCGCGGCGCCGACGAGGGCGCAGACCACGGCCACGAGCACGACCAGGGCGACCACCAGCTGGGTGCGCAGCGACCACTCCCCCACCGGGCGCAGCCACCCCCGGTGGGCCGGTGGGACCGGCGGGGTCGGGTGGGTCACCGGTGCGGTCACGGGGTGGGCTTGAGCACGTACCCGACGCCGCGCACGGTGTGGATCATGGGCTTGCGGCCGGCATCCACCTTCTTGCGCAGGTAGGAGATGTACAGCTCCACCACGTTGGCCTGGCCCCCGAAGTCGTAGTTCCACACGCGGTCCAGGATGTGCGCCTTGCTGAGCACGCGGCGGGGGTTCCGCATGAGCAGCCGCAGCAGCTCGAACTCGGTGGCGGTGAGCACCACCTCGTCCTCGCCGCGGTGGACCTCGTGGCCCTCCTCGTCCATGGTGAGGTCGCCGACTCGCAGGCGCGGGTCCTCGGGCCGGGCCAGCACGCCCGCCCGGCGGACCAGGCCCCGCAGCCGCGCGATGACCTCCTCGAGGCTGAACGGCTTGGTGACGTAGTCGTCCCCTCCGGCGCGGATCCCGGCGATGCGGTCCTCCACCGAGTCCTTCGCCGTGAGGAACAGCACCGGCACCTCCGGCACCTCCTCGCGCAGGCGGCGCAGCAGGGTGAGGCCGTCGACGTCGGGGAGCATGACGTCGAGGACGACGACGTCGGGGCGCAGCTCGTGCGCGGCCCGCAGGGCGGAGGCGCCGTCGCCGGCGGTGCGGACCTGCCACCCCTCGAAGCGCAGCGCCATCCCCACGAGGTCGGCGAGCTGCGGCTCGTCGTCCACCACGAGGACGCGCACCGGGCTGCCGTCGGCGCGCACCACCTCCGACCGCGAGGGGTCGGTGCCGCTCTGCCGCTCGGCCGGGTGCGCGCTCGTGCTGGTCATGCCACGAGTGTCGGAGTCCGAGGGCCGACCTGTCTGCACGTCTGCTGTGGCGTTCCTGTGACGCGGGCGCCGCCGCCGCAGCACCTGGCGGACCGCTCCCGGCGTCATAGCAGGGGCACAGGTCTCCTCCAGCAGCGCGGCAGCGGCCGCTCCGACCGTCAGTGGCATGAGCACCCACGAGACCCACCGCTTCCCCTCCGCGGACACCGCCCCGACCGGGACGACCACCGCCCAGGCGCCTCGCGTCGCCAGCAGCGGTGGCGGCGGTGGTGGCGAAGGTGGTGGCGCTACGAGCGCCGGGGCGGGCTGGCGCACGCCGCCGGTGGAGCCGTTCGCACCGCCGGCCTCTGCCTCGACCTCTGCCCCTGCCCCTGCCCCTGCCCCACCCGTCCGGCGCGGTCACCGGGTGACGGCGCTCATCGCCTCCGGGGCGCTGGCCGCGGGGCTGCTGGGCGGCGTGGGGATCGGGCGGCTGACCGCTCCGTCGTCCGCCTCGGCCGGTGCCGGGGGGTTCCAGCAGGGCGGACCGGGCGGCGCGGGCGGGATGCGCGGCCAGGGCGGCTTCGGGGGCCAGGGCGGTTTCGGGTCGCAGGGCGGCGGGACCGGCCAGCAGGGCCAGCTCGGCCAGCAGGGCAGCACCTCCCAGGGCGGGGCCGCCGACCCCGGCCAGGCGGGCGCTCTGCCCGACCAGGGGGGTGCGGCGGCCGACGGCACCGCCGCGGACGGCGCGGCCGGGACGTCGTCGTCCTCCAGCACCACCTGAGCCGGTGGCCGGGCCGAGCCACCGGCGCGGTCCTCGACCACCCCCTCATCGGGGCCGCCCAGGAGCGGCCCTCATCCCCGGGCGGCGGGCTGCCTCTCGGGCGCCGTCGCCGCGCGACCGCCGAGGGACCGGGTGGCCAGCAGGCCGACCAGCAGGAAGGCCGCGGCGGCGAACGCCGCCAGCCGGGTGCCGTCGGAGAAGGCGTCCTCGGCGGCGGCCCGCACCGCTCCGGTGAGGGAGGCGATGGCCCCGCCCGAGGAGCCGACGACGGCGCTGACCACCTGCCCGGTCGCTCCGGAGGACGTCAGCGAGCTCTGCGCGGTGGAGTAGAACAGCGTCCCGACCACGGCGATGCCCAGGGCGGACCCGAGCTGGCGCGAGGTCGACTGGGTGCCGGAGGCGCGGCCGCTGTCCCCCACCGGCACGTCCCGCAGGATCACCCCGGTGAGCTGCGCCGTCGCCAGGCCCACCCCGAACCCGTAGACGGCCAGGAACGGCACCACGGACAGCCAGGTGGTGTCGCGGGAGACCACCAGGCCGATGCCGGCGATGCCCACCACCTCGCAGACCAGCCCCCAGCGCACCACGGCGAGCGGCTCGATCTTCCCGGCCTGCGCCCCGGCGAAGCCCGAGGCGACGAACGCCCCGCCGGCCAGCGCCAGGAGCACCAGCCCGGACTGCACGGCCGAGTAGCCGAGGACGTTCTGCAGCCAGATGGGCAGCACCAGCACGATGCCGAACTCCCCCAGCGCCACGACCAGCGCGACGAGGTTGCCGTTGCGGAAGGAGCTGATGGCCAGCAGGTCCAGGGCGAGCAGGGCGGGGGCTCCGGCGGCGATGCGGCGCCGCTCCACCGCTACGAACACCGCGCCGGCCACCACGGCCACGGCCAGCGCCACCGGCACCGGGGAGACCGACCACGGCCACGTCCACGAGCCGACCTCGAGCGCCGTGCGCGTGCTCCACCAGCCCAGCTCGCGGCCCTCCACCAGCCCGAAGACGAGCGCACCGCACGCCACCGCTGACAGCACCGCGCCGCGCACGTCGAGGCGGGGCGGGCCGTCCTGGCGGGACTCGTCGACGAAGAGCAGGGTGCCGACCACGATCGCGGCCCCGAGGACGACGTTGATGCCGAAGGCCCACCGCCAGGAGAGGTCGGTGGTGAGCCAGCCACCGAGCAGGGGGCCGACGGCGGTCATGCCGCCGATGGTGGAGCCCCACACCGCGAAGGCGATGCCGCGCTCGCGACCGCTGAAGGTGGCGTTGACGATGGACAGCGTGGTCGGCAGCACCATCGCGCCGCCGACGCCCTGCACGAAGCGCGCGCCGATGAGCGCGGCGGCGCTGGGCGCCAGCGCCGCGAGCACCGAGGCGGCGGTGAAGACGACGACGCCGACGAGCAGCAGCCGGCGGCGGCCGTAGGCGTCGGCCAGCCCTCCGAAGGTCAGGAGCAGCGCCGCGAAGACGACGGTGTAGGACTCCTGGATCCACAGGACGTCGGTGGGGCCGGCGTCGAAGTCGGTGACGATCGACGGCACCGCGACGTTCACGATGGTGCTGTCGACGATGATCGTCGCCACGGCGAGGCTCACGGCCACGAGGCCGAGCCAGCGGCGGTTGCGCACGGTTCCTCCAGAGCTGTCGGCGGTGTCCTCCACCGGGTGTGCCAGGAAACAGTAAGCCTGCTGACTGTTGTCCGCCCGCCGGTCCCGCCGCGCGACCTAGGGTGGGAGCCGTGGACCAGCCAGCCCGCCCGGCGGAACCGGGAGCGACCGACGAGTGGCCGACCGGGCGCCTGCTCTCGGCGGCGGCGCGCCGCGTCGAGCATTCGTGGCAGCTGGCACTGGCGGGCATCGGCATCAGCCACGCCGGCCTCGTGGTGCTGCACCTGCTGCAGCAGGGCCCCGCGTCCCAGAAGGAGCTGGCCACCGGCGCCCGCGTCTCGGCGCAGACCATGTCGCGCACGCTGGAGCGCCTCGAGCGCGACGGGTTCGTGACCCGCGCGGCCGACGACGGTGACCGGCGCCGCTCCACCGTGGTCCGCACACCGGCGGGCGCTGCGGTCTTCGAGCGCGCCCGCTCCCTCGAGGACGACGTCTTCCCCGCCGTCGAGGACCCGGCCCGGCTGCGCAGCCTCCTGCTCCAGGTGCTGCACCACCCCTGAGCACCACCCCTGAGCACCACCCCCGAGCGCCGACTGGCCCGGCAGGTCTGCCGAAGGGGGGCCAGGGGCCTGGTCGCGGTGGCACCGCGGGCGGGTCGCGTCCGACAGGATGGACCTCGGCAGACGCTCCTCGCCCGAGGGGCAGCACCTGGGGGGCGCTGTGGGACCGACGGTTCGCTGCGGGGCGCGGCAGGGCCTGCGCCACCAGTGCGGGCTGGCCGCCCTGCACGAGGGCGACCACCGCAGCGGCGACCGCTCCTGGGCGCGCGGCCCCCGCGACCAGGCCGCCTACGAGCGCCAGCTCGAGGAGCTGAGGGTGCTGCGCGACCAGGCCATCGGCTGGACGCAGCGCGCCGAGGGCTGATCCCGCAGCCCGCGACGGCGGCCCACCCCTGCCCGAGCACGCCCCCCACCCACCGGCGGCACCGCCCCCACCACCGGAGGGGGAGCGCGCTCAGGAGGTGACCTGCTGCACCAGCTGCACGATCCACGGCCAGATGTCCCGGGCGCGGTCCACGGCCTGGTTCGCCGTCGCGACGATCGGCCAGACCGACGCCACCAGCGAGACCAGCCAGGCGAGGACCGCGAGCGTCCAGGACAGCCAGTGCTGGCGCGAGAGCGCCGCACCCACGAGCAGGGCCAGCGACACCAGGAAGCCCAGGACCACGACCGCGGTGATGGCCCCCACCGGCACGGACAGCAGCGGGCCCGCGCTGGCGGCCGCCCCCACGAGCCCGAGGACCGGTCCGAGCACGAGCAGCGCGGTGAGCACCACGAGCACGGCCCCGACCAGGGCGGCGACGAAGCGCAGCGGGAGCGCCCTGCCCTGGCGGGCGCGCGTGCGGAAGGTGGTGCGGGACGAGTACGAGACGGAACGGGCCACGGCGGCCTCCTCGGTCTGGAGCCGGCGGCGCTGACCTGCCGCCGCTGCCACCGCGACGACGCGACGGCCGAGTCGTTCTTACACCGTAAGGAGGCGTTGCGCCTGTCGGGGAGGACGGGCGGCGGAGGGGGTGACCTGCGCCGCAGGGAGCAGCGCGACGGGCGCCCGGTGCCGCATCATCGCCGGGTGGCCCCCACCGACGCCTCCAGCGCCATCCGCGCGGGCCTCGGCCTGGAGCAGGTGAGCGTGCTCCTGGTCGAGGACGACGCCCGGCTGCAGGCCGCGGTCGCCCGCGCCCTCGGCGAGGCCGGGGCGCGCGTCGAGGCCGTCGGCACCGGCCAGGCGGCGCTGGCCGCGGCCGGGCCCGGTCCCGCCTGCCCGTTCGCGGTGGTCGTGCTCGACATCGGCCTGCCCGACTCCGACGGGCGCGACGTCTGCCAGGCGCTGCGCAGCCGCGGCATCACCGCACCCGTGCTCTTCCTCACCGCGCGCGGTCAGGTGGAGGACGTCGTCTCCGGCTTCGGAGCCGGCGGCGACGACTACCTGTCCAAGCCGTTCCGCACCCCGGAGCTGCTGGTCCGCCTCGGGGCGCTCGCGCACCGCGCCGGTGCCCCGCTCGTCCCCGGAGCGGCGGGTCCCGCGGACGCCCCCGCCGCGGTGGCCCCCGGCAGGACCGGACCAGCGCAGGGCGCCCCGTCGCCCGCGGACGCTCCCCCGCCGCTGCGCCTGGACCCGGTCGGACACCGGCTGCTGGGCACCGTCGAGCAGCCGCTCACCCCCACCGAGTACCGCGTGCTCGCCGTGCTGGTCAACGCGCCCGGCGAGGTGGTGCGCCGCAAGGCGCTGGCGGCGGCCGGCTGGTCGCACGGGGCGATCGTCTCGGACAACACCCTGGACCAGTACGTGGCGCGGCTGCGCCGCAAGGTGGCCGCGGCCAGCGGCGGCGCGCACCAGATCACCACCGTGCACGGCGTCGGGCACCGCTTCTCGTGAGCGCTGTCGAGGTGCCCGCGGGCGTGGCGCCGCCCCGGCGGCGCTGGCGGCGGGGCCGCCGTGGACCGGGCAGCCTGCGCAACCGCGTGGCCTGGTCGGCCACCGCCGTCACCGCGGGCTGGGTGCTGGCCCTGGGCGTGGGCGGGAACCTGCTGGTGGCGGCCTCGCTGAGCCGCGCCGCGGACGACTCCCTCCTCGCCCGCGCGGAGGCGGCCTCCGCAGCGCTGGAGACCGGCCCCGACGGGGAGCTCAGCGTCTCCGGCCCCGCTGACGACCGCGCCCTGGTGACGGGCACGTGGCTGGTCGACTCCCAGGGCGTGGTGGTCAAGGCACCGTGGGACGCCGCCGACGAGGCCACCGCGGGCGCGGAGTCGCTCGCCCGCCAGGCGCTCGCGGGCGAGGGCACCGGCAGCGACGGGTCCGCGGCCGGCACGGTGGACCTCGACGACCCGGTGCGCCTGCTCGCGCTGCCCGTCGAGCGCGGCGACGACGTGCTCGGGGTGGTGGTCATGAGCGCCTCGCTGAACCCCTACTCGCGGCTGCGCGACGTGGCGGTGGTCTCGAGCGCGCTCGCCGGGCTGGGGCTGCTCGTGGTGGTGCACCTCGTGCTGCGGGCGGCCCTCGGTCGAGCACTGGCACCTGTCGCGCGCATGAGCGCCCAGGTGGACCGGTGGAGCACGGACGACCCGGAGCAGCGCCTCGGCCAGGACCACCGGCCCACCGAGCTGGCGGAGCTGTCCAGCACCCTCGACGGCCTCCTGGCGCGCATCGCCGCCGTCCTGCGCCACGAGCGCCTGCTCACCGCCGAGCTCTCCCACGAGCTGCGCACGCCGTTGGCCCAGCTGCAGGCCGAGCTCGACTGGCTGCGCTCGGGGTCGCGGACCGCGCAGGAGCGGGAGGAGTCCCTGGCGGCCCTGGACGCCTCGGCCGGGCGGATGCGCGCGGTGGTCGACGCGCTGCTGGCCTCGGCGCGGACCAGCTCGGCCGCGCCCGGCCGCTGCGACGTGGCGTCCGCGCTGGCCGCGGCCGTCCAGGAGGTCACCGGTCCCCCCGGCTCCCACGACGACGGCGGGCCGGCGGTCACCCTGGACCTGGCCGAGGGCCTCGCGGCCGGTGTCGAGGCGGCCCTGCTGGAGCGCGCGGTGGCACCGCTGCTGTCCAACGCCGTGCGGCACGCCCGCGGCCGGGTGGCGGTCAGCGCCCGCCGGGAGGGGCACGACGTCGTGGTCAGCGTGCGCGACGACGGCGCGGGGATCCCCGCCGCGGTGGTCGGCCAGGTGCTCGAGCCGGGCTTCCGGGGTGCCCCGGACGACGGCCACCCCGGCGCCGGGCTGGGCCTGGCCCTGGCGCAGCGGCTGGCCGCCAGCGCGGGCGGCGCCGTGGTGCCGCACCCCGCCGGGCCGGACGGCGGAGGCGCCGTGGACCTCGTGGTCCCCGGCGCCTGAGCGGGCCGCGCTCCGAGGGGGACTGCTAGCGCGCGGCGCCGACCCGCGCGCCCAGCGCTGCTGCGCCGCCGCGGGGCCCGTCGTCGTCGAGGTCTGACGCCGCTGAGCGGGCGGCCCAGACGCGCACCTCCTCGACGGTGCGGGCCCAGTCCGTGCCCGGGGCCAGGCGCCCGGTCTCCATGTGGGTGGCGAGGTTGGGCGCCGCGGCCAGGAAGGTGCGGCGCCGACCGGGGCGGCGGTGGGAGCGCAGGGCGGTGGCCGCCAGGAAGGGCAGCAGCAGCGCGTGCCGCACGGCGCCGCGCAGGCCGCGCCCACCGCCCAGCACGGGCTGGACCACCGGCCGCAGCAGGTCCGCGGCCGTGTAGGGGGAGAACCCCTGCAGGACCAGGCAGGTGTCGTGGTCGCGCAGCATGGTGCGGTGCCCCGCCATGCACAGGCGGAAGACGCCCAGGTCCTGGCGCAGCGCACCGACGCGGGCGCCGAAGGTGGAGGCGGTGCTGCGCAGCCGCGCCCACTCCTGCTCCCCCACGCGCAGCGGTGCCCCGGCGCTCCAGCCGCGGGGGTCGGGCAGCTCGTGCTCGTCGGAGCGGAGCACGGAGCGGCCGGGCGTGGAGCCGTAGAGGGCGAAGTAGTCGGCGGACGCCGTCTGGGGGGCCTGCGCCGCCGCGGCCAGGGAGCTCAGCGCGTCGGGCCGGTACAGGTAGTCGTCCTCGCTGAACCACACCACGTCGTCGTCGTGCCAGCCCGGGGTGCGGGTCGCCAGCTGCAGCGCGCCCCAGTACGAGGCGCGCATGCCCGACCCGTCCAGCTGCTGCACGCGCCCGGCGCGGCGCATGAGCACGAGCAGCTCCTCGGGCACCGGTCCGTCGTTGAGGAAGACCACGTCAGCGTCCACCCCGTCGAGGGCGCGCACGAACGACTGCAGGCACAGCAGCTTGCTGTACCCCTGCGGGCGGCCCTTGCGGTTGTCTCCCCCGTAGGAGCGGTACACGACGCGGAGGGTCATCACTCGCCCCTGAGCTCTGCGGTCATGAGCAGACGCTAAGCACGTCGACGCGGCGGTGCACGGGCCGCAGGGCCCGTCCGGGGCCCTGGCGGGGCCTGTGTTCAGGTCGCGTTCAGGACTCGGCGCCCGGAACGGCCCGCCACAGCCCCGGTGCGGTCCCGGTGCGGTCCCGGTGCGGCTCCCGAAGGGCAGACGGCGGCACGACGACGACGTCCGCGGTCCGTCGGGCACGACGCGTGATGCTCGAGGCTCGCTCCGAGGGGGAACCACCGTGATCTTCGCACCCACCGACAGCGGGGAGACCCCCGACACGCCCTCCGGCCACCACGAGGCCGGAGGCGGTGACGAGGCGCCGCTGAGCGCACCCGCCGCGTGCGGGGCGCGGCGGCGGGGCGCCCGCTGCGGCCTGGCCGTCCTCCACGACGGGGACCACGCCGGCGACCACGCCGGCAGCGAGCGGAGCTGGCCGCGAGGTCGGCGCGCCCAGCGCCGGCGCGACGCCCTCGTCGCGGCCGTCGAGCGGCTGCGCGACGAGGTCGCGCAGCCGCTCGAGGTGTGACCGCCCGGCGGCCCGCGGCGCTCAGACCCGGAAGGCCGACACCGCCTGGCGCAGCTCGCGGGCGGTGCGCTGCAGGTCGTCGGCAGCGGACGTCGTGGAGGACGCGCTGGTGGTGGTCTGGCGCGACGCCGCGGCCACGCCGTTGATGTTGAGGCTGATCTCCTGGGTGCCCGAGGAGACCTCGTGCACCGAGCGGACCATCTCTGCCGTCGTCGCCGACTGCTCCTCCACCGCCGAGGCCACGGTGGCCTGCAGCGCGTCGATGCGGCCGATGACCTCGCTGATCTGCTCGATCGCCGCGGTCGCGTCGGCCGCGTCGGCCTGAGCGGTCTGCACCCTGGCCACGATCTGCTCGGTGGCCTTCGCCGTCTGCTGGGCCAGGTCCTTGACCTCACCGGCCACCACCGCGAAGCCCTTGCCGGCCTCGCCGGCGCGGGCGGCCTCGATGGTCGCGTTGAGGGCCAGCAGGTTGGTCTGCTCGGCGATCGTGGTGATGAGCTTGACGACGTCGCCGATCTCGCGGCTGGACTCGCCGAGCCGGTCGAGGATGCGCCCGGCGGACTGCGCGGTGGTGACCGCGCCGGCGGCGGTCTGGGCCGCGGTGGCCGTGGAGGAGGCGATCTCCCCGATCGCCGAGGTCATCTCCTCACCGGCCGCGGCGATGGTGGACATCGACGCCGAGATCTCCTCGGAGGCCGCGGCCACCAGCTGCGCCTGGGCGGAGGACTCCTCAGCGCCCGACGACAGCTGGGCGGACACGGCGGTCAGCCCCTCGGAGGTGCGGGCCAGGTCGTCGGCGCGGCTCGAGATGCTGCGCACCACCCCGGCGAGGTTCTCGAGCGAGGCGTCGGTGGCGGCGGCCAGCTGGCCGACCTCGTCGCGGCTGCTCACGCCGGTGCGCTGGTCCAGCCGCCCCTGGGACAGGCCCTCGACCACGGTGAGCACGCGGGTGAGCGGGCGGGAGATGGAGCGCGCCAGGACCACCGCCACGGTCACAGCGACCAGCAGCGCGGCCAGGGCCGTCGCGGCCATGAGGACCATCGCCGTGCGGAACGCCCGGTGCCCGGCCGCCGCCGCCGCGGCACCGCTGTCCAGCTCCGCGGTGTAGAGGCCGTCCATCTGCTCGGACACGGTCTTGGTCAGCGGCGTGACGACCTCGTCGCGCTGCTTGACGTAGCCGGCGTTGTCCTTGGCCTGGGTGTAGGTGAACAGGGCCTTGCGAGCCTCGCGCCACCTCCCGACCGCGTCCCACGCCGTCGCCCGCTGGGCGGCGCTGGCGCCGGTGCGCCCGCCGTCGTAGCGCTGCCAGTCCGCCAGGAGGGCCGCCTCGTGCTCGGCGTTGCCGTCCAGGGCCAGCTTCATCGTCTGGGGGTCGTTCATGCCGGCCTGCGCGCGGGAGGTGTCCTGGCGCAGCAGCTGGATGTCCAGGCGGGTCGCGGCGAGCGCCTCGAGGGAGACGAGGTTGCCGGAGTACATGGCGTCGAGCCGCTCCTGGGCCTGCGACAGGCGCAGGGCCCCGATGCTCAGCACCACCAGCAGGAGCACGCAGACGACGCCGAACGCGGCGAAGAGCTTGGTAGCGACCTTGAGATCGCGCAGACGTGCCATGGCGGTGTCCCCCGGGGCTGGTCGAGCGGCTTCCACCTCAGGTGTCGGCAGCCCCCGAGGCGGACTGGACCGCACCGCCATGATCGACATCACCGCTGGTCACAGGGCACAGTGGGGCACAGTGGAGCGGTGAGCGACACCCACCACCTCGTCGTCGGGGCAGGGCTGGCGGGGGCCAGCACCGCCTGGCGGCTGGCGCAGCGCGGGCACGAGGTCACCCTCGTCGACCGCACCCGTCCGGCCGCCGCGGACGGCAGCTCCCACGGCTCGGCGCGCATCCTCCGCTTCGCCTACCCCGAGGCGCTCTACGCCCGCCTCGTGGTGCGCGCCCTCGACGGGTGGCGCGAGCTCGAGGCGGCAGCGGGGACGTCGCTGCTCACGCCGGCGCCCGCGCTCGACCACGGGCCCGGCCGGGACCCCCGGGCGCTGGCGCGGGTGCTGGCCGAGGTCGGGGTCGAGCACGAGGTGCTGACCGCCGCGCGGGCGCGGGCGAGGTGGCCGCAGGTCGCCGCGGACGGTGAGGTGCTCCACCAGCCGGGCGGGGCGGTGGTGGACGCCGAGGCGACGGTGCGCGCCGCGGTCGCCCAGGCCGAGGCGCACGGTGCGCGCGTGCTCACCTCCTGGCCGCTGTCCTCGCTCGAGCGCACCGGGAGCGGACCGCGCACCCGCTTCACCGCGCGGTCCGGTGACGGGCGGGCGCTGGAGGCGGCGCACGTAATCGTCGCCGCGGGGGGCTGGCTGCCCGACCTGCTGCCCGCCCTCGGGCTGCCGGCGCGGTTCCTGGCCGCGCTGCCGCCGCTGGTGGTGACGCAGGAGAGCGCCCTCCACCTGCCCTACCGGGACGCCCGCGCGCACGACGCGTGGCCGACCGTCATCCACCAGGGCACCACCGGGCCGGCGGTCTACGCGCTGCCGGGCGGGCGCGACGCGGGGTTCCGCGGCCTCAAGGTCGCCGAGCACGCCACGGGCCCGCGGATCCCCTCGGCCGCTCACCGGTCCGGCGTCGTCGACCCCGCGGGCCGCGAGCGGCTGCTCGCGCACGCGGCGCGGCACCTGCCGGGCGCGGTGCTCGAGCCGTACGCGGAGACCACGTGCCTGTACACGAGCACGCCGGCGGAGGACTTCGTCATCGACGGGGCGGACGGCGTCACCGTGGTCTCCGCGTGCTCCGGGCACGGGGCCAAGTTCGCACCGCTGCTGGGAGAGCTGGCCGCTGACGCAGCGACGGGCGCCGGCGTCGTGCCGGACAGGTTCCGGGTCAGCTGACCCGGAAGCGCTCCACCAGGCCGTCGACCACGCCGTTCCACCGCTGGTCCACCGCGCGGCGGGCGGGGTCGGCGTCGTGCCAGGCGACGATCTCCTCGGCCCCGCGCTCGAAGGGCACCACCGCGCGCCAGCCGGGGGCGAGGGCCTTCACCTTGCTGTTGTCGAAGACCATCGAGTGGGCCTTGTCGCCCAGCAGCCCGGCGCCCCACTCGGGGTCCACGGCGTTGATGGCGTCCGAGGGCACGTGGACCAGCTCGGGGTCGGCCACCCCGGCGGCGCGGGCCAGGGCCCGGGCGATCTGGTCCCAGGTCCAGGCGTCGTCGCCGGTGATGTGGAAGGCCTCCCCCAGCGCCCTCGGCTGGGCGAGCAGCGGCAGGAGCGCCCCCGCGAAGTCCGTGTGGTGGGTGAGGGTCCACAGCGACGTGCCGTCACCGGGGACGACGACGGGCTGGCCGCGCCGCATCCGCTCCACGAACGACCAGCCGCCGTCGAAGGGCACGAGCGTGCGGTCGTAGGTGTGGGACGGGCGCACCACGGTCACGGGGAAGCCCTCCTCCCGGTAGAGGGAGGTGAGGAGGTCCTCGCAGGCGATCTTGTCGCGGGAGTACTGCCAGAACGGGTTGCGCAGCGGCGTGGACTCGGTGACGGGAAGCCGCTCCGGCGGCGTCTGGTACGCCGAGGCCGAGGAGATGAACACGTACTGCCCCGTGCGGCCGCGCACGAGGTCGGTGGCGGTGCGCACGTGGTCGGGGGTGAAGGAGAGCCAGTCGACGACGGCGTCGAACTCGAGGTCCCCCAGGGCCTCGCGCGCGGCGGCGGGGTCGCGGACGTCGGCGGTGTGCCGCACGGCCCCCTCCGGCAGCGGGCGCAGGGACGTGGTGCCGCGGTTGAGCACGTGCAGCTCGTGCCCGCGCTCCACGGCGAGCGCGGACGCGGCGGAGCTGATGATGCCGGTGCCGCCGATGAAGAGGATCCGCAGGGGCGTGGCCATGCCCCTCACCCTGCCCCCGGTGGCCAGCACCCGCAGGTGGATCTCGGGAGGCCCCTGTCCGCGTCCGGGTGGCCCGCAGCTCAGTCGACCACGGCGCTGGAGTGCCGCTGCACCAACCGGCACGGCAGCTGCTCGACCCCCGTCGCCTGCCTCCGACCGTCGATGGCGGCGGACAGGCGCTCAGCCGCTCGCCGTCCGAGCGCCTCCAGCTGCATGTCGACGGTGGTCAGCGCGGGGCGCGACTCAGCGGCCAGCGCCTCCCAGTTGTCGAAGCCGACCACGGCGACGTCGCGAGGGATGCGCCGACCGGCCTCGTGGAGCGCATCCAGCACCCCGCGGGCGATCTGGTCGGATCCGGCGAAGACGGCGTCGACGTCATGGGCGCGCTGCAGGAGCAGGCGGGTGGCCCCTCTCCCCCAGCTCTCGGTCCAGTCCCCGAAGAGCACCTCGTCTCCGGCGAGCCCCAGACCGGCGTCCTCGAGCCTGGCGAGCGCACCGCGGGCGCGGTCGTGGGCGGCCCCGTACCCGGGGTCGCCCGTGATGTGCGCGACGCGCGAGCGCCCCAGCGACAGGAGGTGGTCGACAGCCTGCGCCCCACCAGCGGTGTTGTCGCAGACGAGGGAGAGGTCCCGGGGGTCTTCCGAGGGGGAGTACGCGTAGACCACCGGCACGGGCAGGTCTCGTCCGATCGACGGGCGGGAGTCGGGTCTCGCGCCCACCACGATGAGCCCGTCCACCTGGCGCGAGAGGAGGGCGCGCAGGTGGTGCTGCTCCCTGATGGCGTCACCGCGCGCGTCGCACAGGAAGACCGACGTCGAGCTCGCTCCGAGCGCGTCCTCGGCGCCCATGAGGATCGGCAGGGAGAACCGGCCCTCCAGGTCCGAGGTCAGCAGGCCGACCGTTCCGGTCCGGCCCTCCGACAGGCTGCGGGCCACCGCGTTGGGCGAGAAGGACAGCCGCTCGGCGGCGGCGAGCACCCGCGCGCGCGTGGCGGGGCTCACGTCAGGGCGGTCGTTCAGCGCCTTGGAGGCGGTGGCGGTGGAGACCTCGGCCAGTCGCGCCACGTCCCGCAGCGTCGCCGGACGGGGAACGGCCCGGCCTGGAGAGCCCTCGTCAGCCGCCGCCTGCTGCTCCTGCCCCACCTGAGCCCCCACCTGTTCGCGCGAAGTCCTTGACACGCCGCGGGCTCACCAGCATGCTCTCCGAAAGCGGTTAAGTATGGTTTCGAAGAGATCGCGGCCCAACAGCGGAACGCCTGCTGAGCAGCGTACTCGGAGAACGACCGTGACGGAAACGTTCCGAAACACCTTTCGCATCGGCCGACCGCGCCGGCGTGCGACCTGCTCGAGGAGGAGCACATGAGGAACCACACGGGCCGACTGCGCGGCGCCATCGCCGCCGTGGCGGTCGCCGGCCTGGCCATCGGCCTGGCGGCCTGCGGCGGAGGGAGCGCGTCGAGCCCCGGCGCCTCCGCCAGCGTCACCAGCCCCGAGGGCACCGACGACGGCACCAAGCTCACGCTGTGGACCCGCGCCCCGCTGGAGCTCCAGGCCAAGGCCCTGGTGCAGGCCTACAACAGCACCCACAAGAACCAGGTCGACCTGACGGTCGTGCCCAACGACGACTACGTCACCAAGGTCGGTGCTGCCGCCGGCAGCGGTGGGCTGCCGGACCTGTTCGCCGCGGACATCGTGTACGTGCCCAACTGGACCTCCCAGGGCCTGTTCAAGGACATCACGGCCAACATCGACGCGCTGCCCGAGAAGGACAGCATCAACAAGGGCCACCTGAGCGCTGGCACGTACGAGGACAAGGAGTACGTGCTCCCGTTCGTGCTCGACCTGTCCGTGATGATGTGGAACAAGACCCTCTACAAGGAGGCCGGGCTCGACCCCGACAAGGGTCCGACCACCCTCGCGGAGTTCACGTCGCAGGCCGAGGCCGTGCAGAAGCTCGGCAAGGCCGACACCTACGGCACCTACTTCGGCGGCAACTGCGGTGGCTGCAACGTCTTCACCTGGTTCCCCATGGTGTGGGCCAGCGGCCAGGACGTCATGAACCCCGAGGGCACCCAGTCGAAGCTCGACGGCGAGGCCGCCCAGCAGGTCTACTCCACCTGGCACGACCTCAACGCCGCCGGCGCCATCGCCCCCGGGGCCAAGGACGAGACCGGCGCCACCTGGACGGCCGCCTTCCAGAAGGGCCAGGTCGGCGTGATGCCCTACCCGGCCACCCTGCTGTCCACCGTGGCCAAGACCGTCGACGTGGGTGTCGCCCCCATCCCCGGTGTGAACGGCGGCGGGTCGACGTTCATCGGTGGTGACGGGATCGGCATCTCCAAGGACTCCAAGGCCTCCGACCAGGCCTGGAACTTCCTGTCGTGGCTGATGTCCGAGAAGGCCCAGGTGGACGTCCTGGCCAAGAACGGCACCACGCCGTCGCGCTCGGACCTCGCGGACAACCAGTACAGCCAGGCCGACCCGCGCCTGGCGGTCATCAACAAGGTCGCCTCCGCCGCGGACAGCAAGACGCCCTACGCGCCGAACTTCCAGACCGCCTTCAACGCAGCGGGAAGCCCCTGGCTGACCCTGCTGCGCGACCAGGTCTACGGCACCCCTGACGCGTCCCGGCTGAAGAGCGAGAACGACGCCATCACCGCGGCCCTGGCCGGCTGAGCCCTCCCGGCGGTGGCTGCGCCCCCCACGCAGCCACCGCCGGGAGTCCCTGGCGCCCGGGCGGGTGCGCGCCTCCAGCCGCGCACCTGCCCCGGGCCTCCACCGCACCAGCACCTCCAGCCGAGACCACCGAGAGCGAGACCACCGTGGCAGTCAGCACCCCCGCGCCCCCGGAGGCGACGCCCCCAGCAGCGGCACGGCGGCTCCGCCGGCGCCGCCCCGCCCGAGGGCAGCTGCTCGGCTGGGCCTACGCCGCCCCCACCGCGCTGTTCGTGCTCGTCCTGTTCGTCCTGCCGACCCTGCTGGTGCTCCGGATGTCGGTCTCGGACTGGAGCCTGTTCGCCGGGGACCGCGGCGTGAACTTCCCCGGGAACTTCACCGACGCCGTCGGCGACCGCCTCTTCTGGCCGGCCGTCCGGTTCACCCTGACCTACACCGCCGTCACCACGGTGATCCTCATCGCCCTCGCCCTCGGACTGGCGGTGCTGGTGCAGGAGTCCAGCCGCTGGACCTCGGTGCTGCGCACCTCCTTCCTCCTGCCCAGCGCGCTCGGCCTGGCGTCCGCCTCGCTGCTCTTCTACGCGCTCTACTCCCCGCAGGCCTCGCCCGTCCCCGGCCTGCTGCGCCTGCTCGGCTTCGACGTCGGCACGATCTCGTTCCTGGGCACCCCCACCTCAGCGCTGGTCTCGACGGTCGTCCTCATCGTCTGGCGCTTCGCGGGCTTCTACATGCTGCTGCTGCTCGTGGGCCTGCAGGGAATCCCGAACGAGGTCTACGAGGCGGCGCGCATGGACGGTGCCCGCAGGTGGCAGATCTTCTGGCAGATCACCGTGCCGCTGCTGCGGTCGTCCCTGGCGCTGTGCACGATCCTGTGCGTCACCGGCTCGCTGCTGGCCTTCGACCAGTTCTACATCCTGACCAAGGGCGGTCCCGACAACAGCACGATCACCCTCGTGCAGCTGGTCTACAACACCGCCTTCGGCGGGAAGAACGACCTCGGCCGCGCCGCCGCCCTCTCGATCATCGTGCTCGCGGCACTCCTGGTCATCAACGTCGTGCAGTTCCGCGGGCTCCGCGGCAAGGAGGACTGACCATGACCACCACCACGCCCCCGAGCACCTCCAGCACTCCGGAGCCGACGCCGGCGCTCGTCCCCCCGGCCCTCGACACCCACGGCGGTCGCAGCGGTCGCGGCGGTCACGGCGGTCGCAGCGCGGTGACGGCCATGCCCCGGTACGTGCTGACCGGGGCGCTGGCGCTGCTCTTCCTGGCTCCCCTGCTCTGGGCGGGGGTGGCCTCGGTGAGCCCGCAGGGCGGGACCGCCCAGGCCGTGGGCTGGGGGTTCGGCAACTACGAGACCCTCGCCGGCTACCAGGCCGGGATCGTCGCCTTCCTCTGGAACTCCGCGGTCGTCTCGGCCCTGACAGTGGTCTTCACCCTCGTGGTCTCCACCCTCGGCGGCTACGCCTTCGCGTGGTTCAGCTTCCCCGGCAAGAACGCGCTCTTCCTGACCGTGCTGGCCATCCTCATGGTCCCCTACGCCACGCTCCTGCTGCCGCTGTACGTGCTGCTCAACGGGCTGGGACTGTCCAACAGCCTGCTCGGCGTGGCGCTGGTGATGACCATGTTCCAGCTGCCGTTCGCGACCTTCATGATGCGCATCTCCTTCGAGGCGGTGCCGCGCGAGCTGGTCGAGTCGGCCATGGTGGACGGCTGCACGAGCTTCGGCGCCCTGCGGCGGGTGCTCCTGCCAGCGGTCAAGCCCGGCCTGATCACCGTGGGCATGTTCGCCTTCCTCGCCGCCTGGAACGACTTCATCACCCCGCTGGTCCTCATCAGCGACACCAGCAAGCAGACCCTCCCGCTGGCGGTGGCCAGCCTGCGCAGCCAGGTCATGGGCGTCGTGGACTACGGCGCCACCGAGGCCGGGGTCGTCGTCCTCGCCCTGCCCTGCGTGCTGGTCTTCCTGGTGCTGCAGCGCCACTACGTCGCCGGCTTCCTGTCCGGCGCCCTCAAGGGCTGAGCGCCCCTCCCCCACCAGCACCTCGAACCCACCCTCGAAGGGGCGACCCATGACCTCCACGCTGCCGCCGCGCACCGACGCGCCCGAGACGGCCCACCCGCTCACCACCGCCGCCGCTGCCTCGACAGCGGTCTCCACGCCGCTGCCGCTGCGCGACGTCGTCGTCGACGACGCCTTCTGGAGCCCCAGGATCGACCAGGTGCGCCTGCGCACCATCCCGGTCCAGCGCGCCCAGCTCGAGCGCGTCGGGCACCTGCGCGCCCTGGCGGGTGCCCCCGCCCCTGAGGACGGGGTGCCCCACGTCTTCTGGGACAGCGACGTCGCCAAGTGGATCGAGGCGGCCAGCAACAGCCTGGCCACCCACCCGGACCCCGCCCTGGACGCGGACGTCGACGCCGTCATCGAGCTGCTCGCCGCGGCCCAGCAGCCCGACGGCTACCTCAACACCCACTTCACCACCGTCGCCCCCGAGCAGCGCTACACCGACCTGCGCGACGCCCACGAGCTGTACTGCGCCGGCCACCTCATCGAGGCGGGCGTGGCCCACCACGCCGCCACCGGCAAGACCTCGCTGCTCGACGTCGTCGTCCGCCTGGCCGACCACATCGGCACGGTCTTCGGGCGGGGTCCGGGCCAGCTGCGCGGTTACGACGGTCACGAGGAGGTCGAGCTCGCCCTGGTGAAGCTCGCGAGGGCGACCGGTGAGCGGCGCCACCTCGAGCTGGCCAGCTACTTCGTGGAGGAGCGCGGCCAGGAGCCGTACTTCTTCGACGCCGAGGCCGAGCGGCGGGGCACCCCCGGGTGGTTCGGGGAGCACTTCGCCGGGCTCGACCACCCGGGCCGCACCCGCGAGTACCTGCAGGCGCACGCCCCCGTGCGCGAGCAGCACGAGGCCGTCGGCCACTCGGTGAGGGCCATGTACCTCTACTCCGCGATGGCCGACCTCGCGCTGGAGGACGCGGACGACTCCCTCCTGCAGGCGTGCCAGCGGCTCTGGTGCCACCTGCTGTCCACCCGCACCTACGTCACCGGCGGCATCGGCAGCACCGTGGTCAACGAGGGCTTCACCCGTGACTACGACCTGCCCACCGAGACCGCGTACGCCGAGACGTGCGCGGCCATCGGGCTGGTGATGTGGGCCCAGCGGATGCTCCGCATCGACAGGGACCGCCGCTACGGCGACGTCATGGAGCTGGCCCTCCACAACGCCGTGCTGGCGGGGATCTCCGAGGACGGCGAGCGCTTCTTCTACGACAACGTCCTGGCCAGCCGTGGCGGCGTCGAGCGCCACGAGTGGTTCGAGGTGGCGTGCTGCCCGCCGAACATCGCCCGGCTGCTGACCTCGCTGGGCACCTACGCCTTCGCCCAGGCGCCCGACGAGCTGCTCGTCCACCTGCACCTGGGTGGGTCGGTGGTGTTCGAGACGTCGGCCGGCCAGGCGGCCGTGGACGTCACGACCACTGCGCCGTGGGGCGGCCGCACCACGCTGGTCGTCACGCAGGCCACCGGCGCCCCGTTCACCCTCTCGGTGAGGGTGCCCGCCTGGGCCTCCTCCACCGCGGTGACCGTGGACGGTGCACCCCTGGAGGCCGCGGAGCACGTGGGAGAGGACGGCTACCTCAGCGTCACCCGCACCTGGCGCGTCGGTGACGAGCTCGACCTCCAGCTGGGCGTGCAGACGCGCCGGCTCTGGGCCGACCCCCGCGTCACCTCCGAGGCCGGGCACGTGGTCCTCACCCGCGGGCCGTTCGTGTACGCCGCCGAGGAGGCCGACAACCGCGCCCCGCTCGTCGACCTGCGCGTGGGCCGGCGCGCCGAGCCGCGGCCGGTGGAGGTGCCGGGCCTGCCCGGCGTGGTGGGCCTGCAGATGCGCGGGGAGCGCGTGGTGCGCGAGGGCTCGGGCCTGTACCAGGACGAGCCGCCGCACCGGGTCCCCACCGACCTCACGCTCGTCCCCTACTACGCCTGGGCCAACCGCGGCCCGGGGGAGATGCGCGTCTGGCTGGGAGACGCCGAGCGCTGACCCGGCCCCTCGAGCCAGACTCCCCGAGCCCCTGCACCTCCGCTTCCCCTTCCCTGCCGTTCGATGACGAACACGGAGCGACGTCGATGACGCACGACAACCCCGCCTTCCAGCTCAGTCGCCGTCAGCTGCTGGGAGCCGCCGCCACCGGCGTCCTGGCCGGCGCCGTGGGCCAGGTCTGCGTCCCCGCCGCCCGGGCCGCAGGCGGAGTCGAAGGTGCGCACCACGTACGCCTTCCCCCTCAAGACCCGGGTGAGCGTGCAGCTGTCCCTGTCACCCAACGCCGACGGCACCACCACGGCCGTCCTGGAGGCCGACGGCGAGGAGGTCGGTCGCGACTCGTCCGTGCGCACAGCCCCGTCAGACCTGGGCCGCACGACGTCGAACTACCGGGGACGGTCGCAGTTCCCCGACCCCGGGCTGGTCGGTTCCCGGGACTCCTTCGAGATCCGCGGCACAGCCTGACCCCGACCGCTCCGGCTCCTGCTGCCACCTGCCGACGGGAGCCGGAAGCAGGGCCTGGGGCGGTGAGCGGTTCCCGTTAGTCGCCGCGCGCCCCTGCGGCCGCAGGCCGCGAGGCTCCTCGGGCGGCCGTGCGCACCGCCTCCTCGTACGGGTAGCCCCGGACCAGCAGCACGCTCTCCGTGGTGGCTCGCTGGGTCTCCTCCAGGGGTTCCCCGTCCAGGACCATCTGCATCCCGCAGACCATGAGGGCCAGCGACATCCTGGCCGTCTGGTGGGGGCCGAACGGCAGGGTGCGGCCCTGGGCGGCAGCCCGCTCGCACCACTCGACCATCCTGGCCAGGGCGAAGTCGTGCATCATCCCTCCGGGCTGCATCGCGCGGAGGCACAGCGCCCCCAGGACCGGGTCGCGCGCGACGAGCTGCAGGGCCGCGGGCACCCCCGACGCCGTGCTCGTCTCGATGTCGGTGGGGCGCCAGTCCTCGAACGACGGGGCCCTCAGCGCCTCGGTGATGAGCAGGTGGTGGACGGCGGCCACCACGTCCGCCTTGTTGCTGAAGTAGGTGTAGAAGGTGCCGTTCGAGACGTCGGCCGCCTTGGTGATGTCGACGATCGACGTGGCGTCGACCCCCTTGTCCGCGAAGAGCTGAGCAGCAGCGAGCAGCAGGACCCGGCGCGTCCGCTCCCCCTTGGTCTCCCGCCCCGGCGCTGCGCTTCCGCCCGGTGGCTGCGACGGACGGAGCTCGGTGGACTGCACCACCGGACGCTAGCAAGCGGAGCCCCGCACCAGCGCCGCTCGTTCCCGCTCGGCGGCGCGACGACGGGCGCCGGACCTCCTGGCCGCGTCACGCGGGTGTCTGCTGGATCTCGACCCAAAACTGAGGCTAGTCTCAACTCGCACCGAGCGCGGCGGGAGCACCTGCCAGGTCCCCCCACTGGCACCCGCCCTCCTCGCCGTCAGCTGCCGGATCGTCGCGGCGGTCGACGGCTTTGCGGACCGCCGCCGGGCGGAGGGGTTCCCCCAGCCTCCTCGCCCGGCGGCTCCCCCTGGTACCCAGCCCACAGCGTGCGCCGTCCACGTGAAGAGGAGACCTCAGCGTGCAGACCTCCCAGGTGCTGCCTCGTCCGCTGCCCCGCACCGAGCCGGCCCGTCCGGGTGAGGAAGCACGGGCACCGTCCGGCGGCGCGCCGGAGAGGGGCGCCCCCGCGGCGACCAGGAGCTGGCGTGGCTGAGCCCCAGCCCCTGCGGCTGGGCGTCCCACGGCCGGCAGGCCCGCACCCCCCGCACCAGAGCACCTCGGCGGGGCCGGCCCCCAGCCGGCCCGGAACGGTCCAGGTCGAGCTGGCTGAGGAGTCGACGCACCCCCACGCCTTCGCCTGGTCCTGGGTGGCCGCGATGGCGTGCGACGACCACGACCTCACCGAGCTGGTGGACCGGCTCCCCACCGGCCTCGACCTGCTCCCCGGTGCTGTGATCGCGCTGGCGGACGAGCTCGCGGGCCCCTCGGCCGCCACCCGTGGCCCCGCGCACGCCGCACTCCTGGCGAAGCTGGACCCGCAGCGCCAGGGCTGCCAGGACCTGGCGACGCTCATCGCCACGGCCCCCGACGCGGACCCCGTCGTGCTGCGAGCTGCGCTCGCCCTCCTCGCCGGGGCCGGTCACCCCACCCGCGCCGTGCTGTTCAAGGCCGCGCGAGACGCCCTGCGGCGAGACCCCCGCCACACCGCGTACGCCCTGGCGGTGGTGGGCAGCCTGCGCCCGGTGCTCACGCACGAGGAGGCTGCGCTGGTGGAGCCGTCCGCCACCCCGGAGCAGCCCGCTGAGCCCGCGGCCCGTGGCACCCGCGGCCGCGCGTCAGAGGGGAGCCCGGGCGGACCTCCTCGGCGCAGCCGCATCGCCGATCTCTGGCGCTCCGCGCGCGGGGTCCCCCACCGCTGAGCCACCGCCCTGACGGGACGGCGCTCCCCGGCCACGGGGTGACCGGGGAGCGCGTGGGCAGACCGCGCGCCGCTCGAGACGTCGCGGTCGGTCGTGGGCCCGGTCAGAGGGCGTCCGGCGACGCTCCCCCACCCGGCCGGCTCTCCCGCCCGGGCGCCCGTCGACCCGCGGCGAGGTCGAGGAGCGCCGTGAAGCCCTCCGCCCGCCAGGCGGTGCGCCCCACGAACAGCCCGTCCACCCCGGGCACCTCCAGCACACCCGGTGCGCCCTCCACGGTCACCGACCCCCCGTAGAGCACGGGGTTGCGCGCGGGGCCTCCCCCGGTGTCGCGCACGAGGCCGGCCAGCGCCTCCACCACGGGTGCGACCTCCTCCGGGTGCGCCTCGCGGCCTCGCTCGCCGATGGCCCACACCGGCTCGTAGGCGAGCACGCACCGCTGGTCCCCCGCGGGGCCGAGCGCCGCCCTGGCCTGGGCGAGGACGACGTCGACCGAGCGGCCGGCGTCGCGCTGCTGCGCGGTCTCGCCCACGCACACCAGCGGCAGCAGGCCGTGCCGCAGCACCGCGGCCACCTTCAGCGCCACCCGCTCGTCCGTCTCGGCGAAGTGCTCGCGCCGCTCGGAGTGCCCCAGCTCCACCAGCTGCGCGCCGGCGTCGGCCAGCTGCGGCACCGACAGCTCACCGGTCCACGCGCCGGAGTCCTCCCAGTGCGCGTCCTGCGCGCCCACCAGCACCCGGCGCGCCCCGGGATCGTCCAGTGCCTCGACCACCTGGCTGATCGCGGTGGCCGGGGGCACCACGAAGGGCTGCACGCCGGCCCAGGCCGCGTCCCCGCCCCGTGCGGCGGCGGCGTCCACGAGCGCGCGGGCCCAGGCCACCCCCTCGGCGCGGGTCTTGGTCATCTTCCAGCTGGTACCCACCCAGCGCTGCGCAGCGTCCACGGTGCCGATCCTGTCGGCACCGGCCACCGGGCACGCCGCCAGGTCCTCCCGCGCCCTCCTCCACCGCCGCCGGGGCGGTGGCCGCGCAACCCCGCCCTCGGACGACCACGCGCCTGCGCGCCACGACCCGCGCTGCGGCGGACGCGGCGCGCAGGCGCGGTGCCGTCAGGGGGTGCGGACCCGGACGACCGCGCCGACCAGGGCGTCCACCACCAGGAACGCCAGCAGGCTCACCCCCAGCACCGGCATCGCCCACCCGACCGCCGCGGTGAGGAGGACCACGACGACGAGCGCCGGCAGCGGCAGCCACCGGTGCGCTCCGCGCTGCGCCGGTCGGCCGACGCCCCAGCGGGTGGACCTGTCGGGCCGGCGCTGCCACCACATGCGGTAACCCCAGACGGTGCTGGCCACGATGCCGGCGGCGAGGGCCAGCAGCACCAGCTGGTTGGCGAGGCCGAAGAGGCTCCCGGAGTGCGCGTCGATGCCCCAGCGGGCCATCTTGGCCATGAACGGGTAGTCGGAGAACCTCACCACGTCCACCACCTGGGCGCTGGGCGCGCCGCCGACCACCAGGGGCTCCCCGACGCTGACCGCGGCGCTGTCGACCTGCTCGGGCCAGCTGCGGTCCACCTCGTCGACCCTCCAGGTCGAGCTCGCGTCAGCGGGCAGGCGCACCTCGACCTTCCCCGCCTGCAGCCCGGCCGCGCGGGCGGCGCCCAGGACGGCGCTGACGTCCGCGGGCAGGTCGGCGGTCTGCGCGGCCGGTGCACCGGTCGCCGTCCCCGTCGTCGTCCCCGTCCCCGTCCCCGTCGATGTCGACCCATGACCCTCGTGCCCGGCGGCGGCAGTCCCCGCGGTCCCGGGCAGGGCGGTGTCCACGGAGGGGGTCTCCCACGCCAGGGCCGAGCGCAGCGCGGTCACCCGCTCACCGGTGTGCGCCGACCAGGTGAGGCCGGTGGCGGACAGGCCCAGCAGCCCGAGGAGCATCCACGTGCCGGTGACGCCGTGCAGCGCCCGGGTGCGGGCCCGTCCGGTGGCGGCCCCCTCCAGCAGCAGGGTGCGGCGCAGGCGGTGGGCCTTGACGCGCCGGGTGGTCCACAGCGCCAGGCCGGTGACGGCCAGCACCGCCAGCCAGGAGGCGGCCAGCTCGCTGTAGAGGCGCCCCGGCTCACCGAGGTGGAGGTTGCGGTGCAGACCGCTGACCCAGGCGCGCAGCGGCAGGGAGCCGCTGGTGCCGTAGACGGGCAGCTGCCCGAGCACCTGCCCGGTGCCCGGGTCCACGAAGACGGCCAGCCGGGTGGACTCCCCCAGCGAGGGGTCGTCGAAGAGCACGCGGGTGGTGTCCGACGGCGTCGGCGCTGGGCGCACGGCGAGCAGGGCCGCCTCGGCCCCTGCCCCGCGCGCCGCGAGCGCGGCGCTGACCTGCGCGTCGAGCGAGACGGCCGTGGCGGCGGGCCGCACGTGCAGCACGCGGTCGTACACGACCTGCTCCACCTGCGGGGCCACCGCGTACAGGCCTCCCGTGGTGGCGGCCACGAGGATGAACGGAGCCACGAGCACACCGGCGAAGAAGTGCAGCCGCAGCACGAGCGGCCGCAGCCTCGACCACGGCGAGGGCGACGACGACGTCGACGACGCGAGCGGCGGCCGGGTCTCGGGACCGGCAGCGGCGGCGCGGGGCGTCGGCAGGCGCGGCGCGCCGGCGCGCGGGACGAGGTCGGCGGGGTCGGGGGGCGGGGTCAGGTCAGGAGCGGTCACGGGGTCCTCCGGGCGTGCGGCGACCAGCGGCGGCGCGCAGCGGCCAGCGCGTGGCGGCGGGCGTCGTCGTCGTGGTGAGCGGGGTCTGCAGGGGGCGGAGCACGCCGACGGGGACCGCGGTCCCCGGGAGGGGGTCTCGGTCAGGCCGGCGCGAGCAGGCGCCGGGGCGGCCCGCGGCGGGTGAGGCCGCGGCTCAGCGCCGGCTGGTGGGACGCCGTGCCGGGGGCCACGGGGACGGGGGCGCCGGGCCGGGAGGGCACCAGGGGGACCCGCGCGACCAGGAGCAGCACGAGCGGCGCGAGCCACGCGCCCAGCAGCCACAGGGACCTGTCGGCACTGGCGAGGACGACGGCGGTGAGCGCCGTCGCCACCACGTGCGCCACCAGCATGGGCGCTGCGTCGAGCGCGGAGCCCGTCGAGGGCCCCATCGACGCCATCGACGCCATCGACCACGCCGTCTCCGCCCCCGCGGCCGGGACCCGCAGGGACAGGTCGGCGGCCAGCTCGGGGGTTGCCGCGGGTGCCGCGGCGCGGACGCCGCCGTGGACGTGCGCGGCCGCCGAGGCCAGCGACCCCCCGGGCGCTGCGGCGGCCCCCGGGGCCAGCAGCCCGAAGGCCGTGTGGAGCGCCAGCTGGGCCGCGCCCAGCAGCCCCAGGGCGCCCAGCCGGGTGAGCCGCAGCGCCGTCGCGGCGTGCGCGGCGAACACCGCGGCCACCACCACGCCGGCCAGGAGCAGCGGGGGCGGCAGCTGTCCGCCCCCGAGCAGGTGGGCCCCCGCGGCGATGCCGACGGCGGTCACGGCCAGCGCGAGGGCGCGGGCGGCGCGCAGCGCGCCTGCTCGCGGGTCCAGCACACCGGCACGCTAGCCGAGCGGCCCGCGGCAGTGGTCGGACTCGGCGCGGCCGGTCACCCCGCGCTCGGGCGACCTCCGTCCGGAGGACGCGCGCGGCCTCCGTCCGGGGCCCCAGGGTGTGAACGCTCCCACGGATCGGGCAGGCTGTGCCCGTGGCGACGCGGTCATCGACGGAGATCACTGAGGGACGGGCGGTGCTCGGCATCGAGCTCGGCTCGACGCGCATCAAGGCGGTCCTCATCGGACCCGACCACCGGGTGCTGGCCACCGGCGGCCACACCTGGGAGAACCAGCTGGTGGACCGGCTGTGGACGTACTCCCTGGAGGACGTGCGCGCCGGCCTGCAGGACGCCTTCGGCCAGGTCGCCGCCGCGGTGCGCGAGGAGCACGGCGTGGTGCTGGAGCGCCTGGCCGGGCTCGGGGTCTCCGCGATGATGCACGGCTACCTCGCACTGGACGCCGACGACGAGCTGCTGGTGCCGTTCCGCACCTGGCGCAACACCAACACCGGCGAGGCCGTGGAGCAGCTGTCCGCAGCGCTCGACTTCAACGTGCCGCACCGGTGGTCCATCGCCCACCTGCACCAGGCCGTGCTGGACGGCGAGGAGCACCTGCCGCGCCTGGCGACGGCCACCACGCTGGCCGGGTACGTGCACCACGCGCTCACCGGCGAGCACGTCCTCGGCGTCGGTGACGCCAGCGGCGTCTTCCCCATCGACAGCGCCACGGGCACCTACGACGCCGACCGCCTGGCCACCGCCCAGCGGGTCCTCGCGGAGGCCGGGTTCGCCGGTCAGCTGGCCGACGTGCTGCCGCGCGTGGCCAGCGCCGGTGAGGTGGCCGGCCACCTCACCGAGGCCGGGGCGCGCCTGCTGGACCCCAGCGGTGCCCTGCAGCCCGGCGCACCGCTGTGCCCGCCGGAGGGTGACGCCGGCACCGGCATGGTGGCCACCGGCTCGGTGGCCCCGCGCACCGGCAACGTCAGCGCCGGCACGTCGATCTTCGCGATGGTGGTGCTGGAGGGCCCGCTGTCGCAGGTCCACCGCGAGCTGGACCTGGTCACCACGCCGGCGGGCGACCCGGTGGCGATGGTGCACTGCAACAACGGCGCGTCCGAGCTCAACGCCTGGGCGGGCCTGTTCAAGCAGTTCGCGGCAGCCGCCGGCACCCCGCTGGACGACACGACGGTCTTCCGCACCCTCTTCGAGGCCTCGCTGGAGGGCGCCGCGGACGGCGGCGGGATGCTCGCCTACAACTACCTCTCCGGTGAGCCGATCACCGAGCTCGAGGAGGGCCGGCCGCTCTTCCTGCGCACCCCGGGCAGCCCCTTCGACCTGTCCACCTTCATGCGCACGCAGATCTACGCGGCCTTCGCCACGCTGCGGATCGGCATGGACGTGCTGACCGCCGAGGGCGTCCGGCTGGACCGGATGTTCGCCCACGGCGGCGTCTTCGGGACCAAGGGCGTCGCGCAGCGCCACCTCGCCGCAGCCATCGACACCCCGGTGTCGGTGGGGGACGTCGCCGCCGAGGGCGGGGCCTGGGGCATCGCCGTGCTCGCCGCCTACACGGCCGCGGCCGACGCCGGTGACCGGCGGTCGCTGGCCGGCTACCTCGACGAGGCCGTCTTCGCCGACGCCGCGCTCGAGACCCTCGACCCCGACGACGGCGACGTCGCCGGCTTCGACGCGTACCTGCGGCGCTACGTGGCGGCCCTGCCGGTGGAGCGGGCGGCGGTCGAGCACTCCTGAGGCCGGCGGGTCCCCGTCCGGTGTCTGCCGGACGGGGACCTGCGCCCCGGCCCCGCGCGTGCCGATGACACGGGAGTGGTGGGGGTCACGACGCTGGTGCGCCGCTGGAGCGCCGGGTTCGACTGGCGCACGGGCCTGCTCGCGGTGCTCTTCGGCGCCGGGGTGGTCGAGGTGCTCATCGGCGCGCAGCTGAGCCGGGCCGGCGTGCTGGACGTGGCCACGTCCACGATGCTCGCCGTCGCGGCCGTCTGGGCCGCTCTGCTCAGCTGGTGCCTGCTGCGCCGCCACCTCGCCGAGGGCGAGGCCCTGGTGCAGCTGTGCGCGGTGGCCGCGCTGCTGGTGCTGGAGTCGGTGCTCGTGCCGGACACCACCTGGCAGTGGGTGTGCGCCACCGTGCTCTTCGTGGTGCCGGTGGCGGGGGTCATGTTCCTGCGGCGGTCGCTGCTCGCCCTCCTCACCGCCGGCGTGGTGGCGGGCCAGGTGGTCGTGGTGGTCGCCCGCCACCAGGACCCGCGGCTGGCCGCCTACGCCCTCTCCGCGGTGCTGCTGTGCTCGCTGGTCCCCGTCGTCGTCGTGTTCGTGCTCGCCACGGCCGTGCGCGGAGCGCAGGCGCGGGCGGAGCACCTGGCGCGGACCGATGCCCTCACCGGGCTGCTCAACCGCCACGGACTGGGCGAGGCCGCGGCCGCGACCGTCTCCGAGGCCGTGGCGGCGGCCGCGGAGGGGCGGGGCGGCGCCGTCCTCGGGGTCCTGGTGGCCGACGTGGACAGGTTCAAGGCCGTCAACGACACCTGGGGCCACGGCGTGGGCGACCGGGTGCTCGCGCGCACGGCGCTCGCCCTGCGCGCCGGTGTGCGCGAGCGCGACCTCGTGGTGCGCCTCGGCGGGGAGGAGTTCGCCGTGGTCGGCACCTGGCCCGATGACGCCGCGGTCGCCGCCGCCGCCGAGCGCCTGCGAGCGGCGGTCGAGCGGGTGGACGAGCCCGGCGTGCCGCGGGTGACCGTCAGCGTGGGCACGGCGGACCGACCCGCCGGCGGGTTGGCGGGCACCGCGGCCCAGACGGCCTCAGAGGTGCTGGGGTGCCTCGTCGACGAGGCCGACCAGGGTCTCTACGACGCCAAGCACGCGGGCCGCAACTGCGTGCGGCGCAGCACCCGGCCCCGGTCCCCCGAGCAGACCGCCGAGCAGACCGCCGAGCAGACCGCAGCGGCAGGGACCAGGATCGGTGCATGAGTGATGCGCGTCGTGAGCTGAAGCTCGGCTACAAGGCCTCCGCCGAGCAGTTCGACCCCGCCCAGCTGGCCGACTACGCCGTCCAGGCCGAGGAGTCCGGCCTGGACTCCGTGTGGATCTCCGACCACTTCCAGCCCTGGCGCCACGAGGGCGGGCACGCCCCCTCCGCGCTGAGCTGGCTGCCGTGGGTGGCCGCCAAGACCTCCCGGGTCGCGCTCGGCACCTCCGTGCTCACCCCCACCCTGCGCTACAACCCCGCTGTCATCGCCCAGGCCTTCGCCACCCTCGGCTGCCTGGCCCCCGGCCGGGTCATCCTCGGCGTCGGCACCGGTGAGGCCCTCAACGAGCACGCCGTCGGCTCGGCCTTCCCCGAGACCCGCGAGCGCTTCGCCCGCCTGCGCGAGGCCGTCCGCCTCATCCGCCAGCTGTGGACCGAGGACCGCGTCACCTTCGAGGGCGAGTACTACCGCCTGCACGACGCCACCGTCTACGACAAGCCCCAGACCCCGGTGCCGGTGTTCATCGCCGCCGGCGGCCCCGGGGTCACCAAGTACGCCGGGCGCGCCGGCGACGGGTACATCTGCACCTCCGGCAAGGGCATGGACCTGTACTCCCAGACGCTGCTGCCCTCGCTGCGCGAGGGGCTGGAGGCCTCCGGGCGCACCGAGGCCGACATCGAGCGGACCATCGAGGTGAAGCTCTCCTACGACCGCGACCACGGGCGGGCCCTGGAGAACACCCGCTTCTGGGCGCCGCTGTCGCTGAGCGCGGAGCAGAAGGCCCAGGTGCACGACCCGGTGGAGATGGGCCGCCTGGCCGACGAGCTGCCCATCGAGCAGGTCGCCCAGCGGTGGATCGTCTCCGACGACCCCCCCGAGGTGGCCGCCGCGGTGAAGGGCTACGTCGAGGCCGGCTTCGACCACCTGGTCTTCCACGGCCCCGGCGCCGACCAGACCCGGTTCCTGACCCAGTTCACCGAGGACGTCGTCCCGCTGCTGCGCGGCTGACCGGCCGCCGCCGTCGTCGTCGTCAGGCGATCTCGGTGAGCGCCCTGTCGACGGCGGCGACGAAGAAGTCGACGGCGGCCTCGTCGACGCACAGCGGCGGCTTGACCTTGAGCACGTTCTGGCGGTCGCTGGTGGGCTGCATGACCACGCCGAGGTCGAGGAGGCGGTCGCACAGCGCGGCCGTCTCCTCCCGGGCGGGCTCGAGGGTCACGCGGTCGCGCACCAGCTCCAGGCCCAGGTAGAGGCCCTCGCCGTGCACGGCGCCGACCAGCGGGTGGCGCTCGGCGAGGGCGGCCAGCCCTGCCTTGAGCCGCGCCCCGACCACGCGCGCGTTCTCCTGCAGCTGCTCGCCCTGCAGCACGTCGAGCACCGCCATCGCCACCGCGCAGGAGACCGGGCTGCCCCCGGTGGAGGCGAAGAAGTAGCCGGCGTCGCGGTAGCGGGCGGCGACCTCGCGGGTGGTGATGACCGCGCCGACGGGGTGGCCGTTGCCGACCGACTTGGCGACGGCGACGACGTCGGGCACCACGCCCTGCTGCTCGAAGCCCCAGAACGTCGACCCGAGGCGGCCGTAGCCGACCTGCACCTCGTCGGCGATCGCCAGGCCGCCGTGCCGGCGGACGGCGGCGTAGACGGCCTCCAGGTAGCCGGGCGGCAGCGGCATGCCCCCGGCGTTGCCGTAGAACGCCTCGGCGATGAAGCCCGCCGGCGGCGTTCCCGCGGCGGCCAGGGCGTCGATCGCGGCGACGGCGTCAGCGGCGTAGCGGCCCAGGTCGTCCCCGCGGGCGGCGCGGTAGCGGCCGCGGTAGGCGTTGGGCGCCTCCACGGTGTGCACCCACGCCGGGCGGGTCTCCAGCGCGGCGGGGTTGTCGGCCACGGACGTCGAGACGGCGTCGGAGGCGAAGGTCCACCCGTGGTAGGCCTCGCGCACCGCCACCACGTCGGGCCGGCCCGTGGCGACGGTGGCCAGGCGGATGGCCAGGTCGGTGGCCTCCGACCCGGAGTTCACCAGGAACACCGTGTCGAGGGGGTCCGGCAGCAGCGACGCGAGCCGCTCGGACAGCTCCACCACCCCGGCGTAGTGGAAGCGGGAGTTGGTGTTGAGCCGGGCCAGCTGCCGGCTGGCAGCGGCCGCGATGCGGGGGTGGGCGTGCCCGGCCACGGTGACGTTGTTGAGCATGTCGAGCAGCACCCGGCCGTCGGTGGTGGCCAGGTGGTGGCGCCAGCCGCGCTCGATGCGCGGCGCCTCGACCGCCCCGGAGTAGTAGTGCTCCTGCACCTCGGCGAGCACGCCGGCGTCGCGGCGCTCGAGCAGCTCGTGCGCGGCCTCCCGCGCCGAGGGGCGGGCCGGTCCGGCGGGCAGGGAGAGCAGCGCGGCGGGGTCTGACGTGCGCGCCAGCCAGCCGGGTGCCTCGGCGGCGGTGACCAGCAGCGGCACGGCCCCGCCACCCCCGGCACCAGCGCCGACGAGGTGCTGCACGGCGAACCGCTCCCCCGCCGCCAGCTCCGCCAGCGCGCGCCCGGCGGTCACCGCGCCGGTCTCGGACAGCAGCGCCGGGTCGGGGTCCTCCAGGGCCAGCACCAGGCGGTGCTCACCGGCGGTGAGGACCAGCCCGTCGGCGGTGCGCTCGAGGGTCCCCGCCCACGGCGCCCGCAGCACCAGCGGCCGGGCGGTCCAGACCTCCACGCCCGTGGCCACCGTGGCGGGTGCCGCCGCGGACAGCGCCGGGCTCCCGGCCAGGCGCGCCTCGCCCCAGCGGGTCACCACCGCGCGGGCGCCCTGCTCGAGGTGCGCCGCGGCCAGCTCGGCCACCAGCCCGGGACGCAGGAACGCCCCGCCGTCGAGCGCCTCGGAGTCCCACGCGAGGTCGAGCACCACCGCGCCGGCCAGGTCCGCCACCAGCTCCTCGGCGGCAGCCGGTGCGCCCGGCCCGGCAGCCGTCGTCGTCGTGGCGGTGGACGACGACGGGGCGGGCACGCCCAGCGCGTGCTGCAGCACCGCCGTGACCACGTCCACGGGGACGGCGGTGGCCTGCTCGTAGATGCGCCACTCGTTCTCCTCCAGCCGCGAGCTGGCGTAGGTGTTGGCGCCGTCCACCTCCACCTGGTGGCTGCCGCTGGTGACCAGCACCGCCGCGCGCAGCACCACCAGCGGCCACAGCGCCGCCACCTCGGCCCCCGACAGCGGGCGCACGGCGTGGTAGGCGCGCACCGCCGGCAGCACCGCGGACGGCCCGGCGTGGAGCACGCCGTCGTGATGGAGCAGGGAGGAGACGGTGATGGCCAGCTCCGCCACCGTCCACGTGCGCACGAGGTCGGAGACGTCGATGAGGCCGTCCAGCGTGCGGGCCGCCCAGGGCACGCCCCGCGCGGCGGCGGCGGCCGGGTCCTCCAGGACGAGGTTGTCGTCCGTGAGGTCCAGGTGCACCGCCTGCTGCGGCAGCTGGTCCGCCACCGCGGTGACGCGGTCCCAGGCCTCTCGCGCGGTCACCAGGACGGCGTCGCGGCGGTCGGCGGGCAGGGACGCGGCCATGAGCTCCACGGCGCGCAGGGCGTGCTGCGGGTCCCACTCGAGCACCCGCTGCAGGCCCGGGTGGTCCCACCCCTGCAAGGCCAGGTCCACGCGGGCGGCCACCTCGCCCATCCGCGCCACGAGCGAGGGGTGCAGGTGGCCGCGGTCGACGGCGGTGCCACCCGGCAGGAAGCGGATCAGGCGCGCCGTCACCTCGCCGTGGGGCGTGGGCACGCGCTGGCGCAGCGGGGTGCCGTCGCCGTCGCGCAGCACCGTGGACACGCGCAGGTCCGGGCAGCGGCGGGCGAGGAGGTCGGCGCCCTCGTCGTGCGCCTCCACCTCGAGGGCCGAGACGGACGGGTTGGTGGCCTTGAGCACGGCGACCACCCCGCTCTGGCCGGGGGACCCGCCCTCGCCGTCGTCGTGACGGGTGAGGAGGAAGTTGGCGTCCTGCTGGCTGCCCAGGGAGCGGGCGCGCACCTCCAGCCCGAAGCGCTCGCGCGCCACGGCCTGCGCCCAGGCCTCGTCCAGGGGCAGCGGGGGCACGTGGTCAGTGGTGAAGTCGAACCCGGGCACGGCGGAGGATGGCACTTCCCGCGGCCGCGGTTCAACGCGCCCCCGTCCTGGGTCCGCCGCGACGCCTGACGATCACCGGTCCGTCACCAGCCGGTCACGAGCCGCTCAGGGCCGGGCGGCTCGCCGCGCCGCCCAGCCGAGGAGCCGCTCCAGGGGGCCGCGGCCGGCGAAGCGCACCCACAGCGGGCACGCCACCAGGGCGGTCACCGCGAAGAGCGTCCACAGCTGCCAGCTGCCGGCCAGCCACGACGGCTCCCCGGAGCCGCCGTAGGCGTCGTGGGAGGTGAACGCGAGCGCGACCACGTGCGTGCAGTAGGCCGTGAGCGGCATGGACCCGACGGCCACGAGCGGCGCCACCAGCCAGGCCGCGCGGCGGCGGCCCAGCGCGTCGGCCAGCCACAGGCACGCACCCAGCACCGCCAGCGCCACCCCGCCGGAGCCGAGCACCTCGGGGGTGGCGGCGGAGTGGGCCTGCGCTCCGAGGAACTGGTCGAGGCTGAGCGCGTCCCGCCAGCTGCCGCTCCCCCCGGCGCCGTCACCCCCGCCGGGGTCGCCCTGGGAGCCGTCTTCGTTGAAGGCACTGGGCCCGTCGTCCGCGGCGCAGTAGACGGTGCCCTCCGACCAGCGCTGGCAGGTGGAGCCGGACAGGTCCACGTCCCGGCCCGGCACCAGCCCCGGGCCGGAGGTGCCCGAGCCGCCCGCCCCCGTCCCCACCGCCGGCCCCGCCCCCGCAGCGGACGACGACGACGCCGCCGACGACGAAACCGACGACGCCGCCGACGCCGAGGCGGGGTCGACCGACGGGAAGGCCTGCGTCAGCGCCCACGAGCCGCCGTACCCGAGCACGGCCAGCAGCACCCCGCCCACCACCAGCGCCCGGCGCACGCGGGTGGCCGACAGGTCGCAGCGGCCCACGGCCAGGCCGGCGAGCACGAAGGCCGCCCACACGAGGACCGGGTAGGGCCCCTGCACCGCCAGCGACCCGAACGCCCCGCCGAAGCCGACCCACCCCCCAGCGCCCTCCACCGCCGAGAGCAGCGCCCTCAGCGGCGCGACGACCAGCGCGACCCCCGCGGCGGCCAGCAGCAGCGTCCGCGGACGGACGCGCAGCAGCGGCACGCACAGCACCAGCAGCAGCGCGTAGTGCTCGAGGATGACCGCGACGGGTGAGCTGAGGAACTGCAGCAGGCCGCCGAGCACGAACAGGCAGACCGCGCGCACCAGCACGCGCACCCGCGCGGCCACCACGGCGTCGTCGTCGGGAGGGGTGGTGCGTCCGGTCATGAGCGCCACCGAGACCCCGGCGAGGGTGGCGAAGAGGATCGAGCTCCGCCCGTGCACCACGCCTGCCCAGGTGGCGGGGTCGGCGGCCAGCAGGGTGGGCGCGCCGGAGGCGTGGGCGGCGAACATGCCGAGCACCGCCAGGCCCCGGGCCAGGTCGACGCCGCGCAGGCGCGGTCGGGGGACCGCAGCGGGCTCCCCCGTGGCGCCCCCGCCGGTGCCGGTGTCTGTGCCGGTGTCCGTGCCGGCGCCTGTTCCGGTGCCGCCGTCGGGCCGGGGCGCGGGCAGGAGCGCCTCGGCGCCGGTCGTCGTCACGCGCGAACGCTAGTGATCAGGGGGCCCCGCGGCCGTCAGCCCGAGGGCGGACCGCCTGGCGTGTCGCGTCATCCCGGCGGGACGGGCCGGGTCAGAGCCAGCCGCGGCGCCGGAAGGCCACGAAGAGGCCGACGGACAGCGCGAGCATGAGCAGCAGCGCCACCGGGTAGCCCCACGGGTGGTCGAGCTCGGGCATGTACTTGAAGTTCATGCCGTACAGGCCGCTGATGAGGCTGGGCGTGAAGAGGATGGCCGCCCAGGAGGAGATCTTCTTGACCTCCTCGCCCTGGGCGTAGCTGGCCTCGGTCATCGCCTTGATCTCCTCGTTCTGGCGCTGCCCCACGAGGATGGCGTTGACCTGGAGGATGTCGCGCAGCTGGTTGCGGTAGCCGTCGATGCGCTCCGCGGCCACCGTGACGTGGTCGGCGACGTCGCGCAGGTAGCGCTGCAGCTCCTCGTCCACGCCGTACTTCTCGAACCCGGCGGTGAGCCCGGCGAGGATCGACACCAGCGGCGTCACCGCCCGCTGGAAGTCGACCACCTCCTGGGAGAGCTCGTAGATGCGCCGCGAGACCTGCGGGTCGCCGCTGAACACCTGCGACTCGATCTCGTCGATGTCGGTGCCGAGGCCGCGCAGCACCGGGCCGTACCCGTCGACCACGGCGTCGAGGATGGCGTAGAGCACCGCCTCCGTGCCGCGGGCGAGCAGCTCCGGGTCCGCCTCGAGGCGCCGGCGGACGGCGGACAGGTCCGGGCTCTCGGCGTGGCGGACGGTGATGACGAAGTCCGGGCCGATGAACAGGTGCAGCTCGCCGAACTCCACCTCCTCGGCGTCGTCCACGTAGCGGGCGGCGCGCAGCACCACGAAGAGGGTCTTGCCGTAGCGCTCGAGCTTGGGCCGCTGGTGGGCCACGACGGCGTCCTCGACGGCCAGCTCGTGCAGGTCGAACTCGTCCGCGAGCGCGGTGAGCTCCTGCGCGGCGGGCCGGTACAGGCCCATCCAGGCGGTGCGGCCGGGCTCCTCGCGCAGCGCGGCCACCGTGGCGGTGAGGTCGGGCGGGGACGCGACGCGCTCCCCGCCGCGGTAGACGCCGCTGTCCACGAGGCTGCTGCCGCGGACCGGGCGGGCCATGGGGATGGCGCCGTCCTGGGACAGGTCGCGCGAGGGGACCATGCCGCGTCGGCCCATCGAGGGCAGCGGCAGCCGGCGCCTGGCCACAGGGCACCTCCCGGGGATCTGAGCGGACGCGGTGTGCGGTGCGAGGACAGTGTGCCCCCCGCTGGGTGCAGGGTGGCCCTGACCCACTCCTACGGGACCAGGGCCACCCTGCACCAAGCGGGGACGGGACCGGATCCACCCACCGGCCGTCCCCCGCGGGCTCAGGCGGCGGCGCTGACCTCGAGCAGGCTCTTCCACGGGTCCTCGAAGCGCAGCGTGCGGCCGTCGTCGCGCACGTCCACCCGCGCCGCGCGCAGCCGGTCGGCGAGGGCGTCGAGGTCAGAGCGCGCCGGCAGCACCAGCGACACCTGTCCCAGCCCGAGCGTGGCGGCGCGGGCGCCGGCGCCGCGGCTCTGCCACGTGTTCATGGCCATGTGGTGGTGGTAGCCGCCGGCGGCGACGAACAGGGCACCGTGCCACTCGGCCGTCACCTCGAAGCCGAGGGTGTCCACGTAGAAGGCACGGGCGGTCTCGACGTCGCCGACCTTGAGGTGCACGTGCCCGACCTCCGCGGAGCCCCCGGCGGGCTGGTCGAGGGGGGCCGCCACGTGCTCGCGCAGGAAGGCGTTCGGGTCCAGCGGGGCGTTGTCCATGACCACGCGGCCGGCCTGCCAGTCCCACTGCTCGCGCGGGCGGTCCCAGTACAGCTCGATGCCGTTGTCCTCGGGGTCGGTGAAGTAGAACGCGTTCGACACGAGGTGGTCGGCGGAGCCGACGTAGCGCGAGCGGGGGTGCTGCGCGGCGCGGGCCACGGCGTCGGCCAGGCCCTCGCGGTCGGGGAAGAGCAGCGCGGTGTGGAACAGCCCGGCCTCGCCCGCCTTCGGCGCAGGCAGCCCCGGGGTGTGGACGAGGACGACGAGCGGCGTGCCGCCCCGCCCGAGCACGGCGTGCTGCGCACCCGCCGCGCCCGGGGTCGCCAGGTCGACAGCCGTCCGGGCGGCGGCGCCGTCCAGCTCCACCAGGCCGAGCGCGTCACGGTAGTAGGCGGTCATCGCCGGCAGGTCGGCGACGTGCAGGGTGACGGCGTCCATGGCGGTGGCGCCGGGCAGGAGCAGCTCGCTGGTGGCGCGGCCGCTGGAGGGGGTGGTCATGGCGGGTCCTCCCGGACGTCGACGGGTCGTGGAGGTGTGCACAACGCCCATGATCACGATCACCCGTGCGCACAACGCCCATGATCACGGAGGGTCTGGCCGTGATCATGGGAGTCGTGCACACCACGGGGCGTGATCATGGGAGTCGTGCACACCTGAGGGGGTGGGGCTCAGAGCAGGCCGAGGGTGGCTCCGCCGTCGACGGCCACGGCGGTGCCGTTGACGAAGGCGGCGGGCTCGGAGCAGAGGAAGGCGACCACCTTCCCGAAGTCCTCCGGCGTCCCGGTGCGCGCGCCGGCGGGCACGCCGCGCTCGAGGAGCCGGTCGGTGGCGTGCAGGCCGGGCGCCACCACGTTGATGGTCACGCCGCTGGCGGCGATGTCGGCCGCGGCCGTCTTGGTCCACGCCCACAGCGCGGTGCGCGCGGTGTTGGACAGGGCCAGGTCGGGGATGGGCTGCTTCACGCTGGCCGACGCGATGAACACGACCCGCCCCCAGCCGCGCTCGACGAGGTGCGGCACCGCCGCGCGGGCCAGCCGGATCGAGGCCAGGGCGTTGGCCTGGAACGCGGCGAGCAGCGCGTCGTCGTCGACATCCAGGGCCCGCCCGGTGGGCGGGCCTCCAGCATTGCCGACCACGGCGTCCAGGCGCCCCCACCGCTCGAGCGCGGCGGCCACGAGGCGGGACGGCAGCGCGGGGTCGGTCATGTCGCCGGGCACCGCGAGCGCCTCACCGCCGGCGGCGCCCACCTCCTCGACCAGGGCGTCGAGCAGGTCGGCGGAGCGGGCGGAGACGAGCACGCGCGCGCCCTCGGCGGCGAGGGCCAGCGCGCTGGCGCGGCCGAGCCCCTTCGAGGCGGCGGTGACGACGGCGACGCGGCCGGAGAGTCCGAGGTCCATCAGCGCAGGCTCCCCTCGAGCGCGCCCGCGGTCCAGTCGCGCAGGGCGACGACGACGTCGGCCGTCAAGCCGTGGCCGCCGGGCGTGCGCACCGCGGTGAGGTCGGCACCGGAGGTCTCGTGGAGGTAGGTCCAGGTGCGGCGCTGCAGCTCGGGCGGGATGACGGTGTCGGCGTCGCCCTGGGCCACGAACACCGGCACCCCGGTGAGGTGGCCGGGCGTGGTGGGCACGCCCGCCTCGAACGGGAGGGTCGCGAAGAGGGTGGCGAGCCCGGCGTAGCGGGAGGGGTCGGCGAGCAGGGCGCCGCCGGCGAAGGTCGCTCCACCGCTGAACCCGACGAGCAGCACCGGGCGGGGACGCTCGACATCGAGGGGGGCCTCGGCGTCGAGCCAGGTGCGGAACCAGGCGGTCGAGGCGGCCAGGGACTCCGGCAGCGGTCGGCCGATGCCGGCGTTGGCGAACCACGCGAACCCGCCGCCCGCGGTGATCGGGGCGCGCAGGGCGACGTACTCCGGACCGCCTGCGCCGCCGACGTCGGACGGCAGGTGGTCGGCCAGGCCGATCACGTCGGCCTCGGTGGCGCCGCGGCCGTGCAGCAGCACGACGAGCGGTGCGCCGGCACCAGCGCTGCCTCGTCGCAGGACGACAGGCTCCACGGCTCACGCTCCCCAGTAGTTGTCGCTTCAACTTCTTGGCTCGACCGTACCACCCGGAAGTTGTCGCTACAACTACTTCTGCGTCAGCATGGCTCCGTGGACGTCCCCTGGCTCGACAGGACCCAGCTCGCCGCGTGGGTGCGCGTGGCCGCGCTGCTCGAGGTGCTGCCCGGCACCCTCGACGGCCAGCTACGGCGGGACGCCGACGTCACGCTGTTCGAGTACTTCGTCCTGGCGATGCTCTCCGAGGCCCCCGGCCGCGCGCTGCGGATGAGCGAGCTGGCGGCGCAGACCAGCGCCACGCTCCCCCGCCTGTCCCACGTGGTGAAGCGCATGGAGGCCCGGGGGCTGCTGGCGCGCCGACCGGACCCTGACGACGGCCGCGCCACCGTCGCCGCCCTCACCGACGGCGGGATGGCGCGCATCGAGCAGGCGGCGCCGGGCCACGTGCGCGCGGTGCGCCAGCACGTCGTCGACGTCCTCACCCCCGAGCAGCTGGCGCAGCTCACGGGCATCGCGGAGGCGCTGCTGCGGGGCCTGGACACGGGCGGCGGGATGGCGGCGATGTACCGCCGCTACGACTCCGACGACGACGAGGACGAGGACGGCCGTCCGGCTGGCCCCGCTGACCGCGCTGACGGTGGGCACTGACGCCGCGACCTCAGGCGCGCAGGTACCACCGGCGCCGGTGCAGCAGCAGCGCGAGCACCCACCACCCCGCCAGCAGCGCGGCGCTCAGCCCGACCTGCGGACCGCCCAGCCACGCGAGGTGCCCGGCCAGCGACTGCGCCCAGCTCGGCTCGGCCGCCGGGTCGGCTCGCAGCGGCCGCAGGAGGAGGACGGTGGCCAGCACCTCGCTGCCGACGTAGACCAGCAGGCTGTTGCGCCCCAGCGCGACGAACGGCTCCCGCAGGGCGCGCAGGCCCGCCGGGAGGGAGGGCAGGACGGTCCCCCGGGCCGGCCCGCGCTGGACCCACGGCGCGTCGACGAGCAGGTGCACCACCGCGACCAGCGCGATGACGAGGGCCGCGACGGACAGCCCGAACGGCGCCGTCCAGAGCCGCTTCATCGCCGGCACCCACAGCGACGCGACGCGTCCGCCCACCGCCAGGACCGCGGCGACCACCACCAGCCGCGCCGCAGCGGGGACGACCCCGGGCCCGGCCAGCCCCGCCGCGACCAGCGCCCGGGTGAGCAGTCCGCCGCCACCCGTGGAGGAGGCTGCGGAGGTCGGGGAGGGCGTGCGGCCCCGCAGGGCGTGCGCGGCGGCGACCCCGGCCGCCGCGGTGGCGCAGGCGCCGAACAGGGCGACCAGGCCCTCGGGGTCGTGCCCGGCGTCCATCTGCCAGTACAGGTGCCCCACCGGCACCACGGCGGGGTCGATGCCGAGGGACGGGTTGCAGGTCGGGGTCAGCTCACCGCCCGGGCAGGTCGCGGCCCAGCGGGCCAGCAGCCAGGTGTGCGCGGCACCGGCGGCGAGCGCCACCGCGGTCCAGGCGACCCACCCCCGCACCACGAGGTGCACCAGGCTGATGACCAGCGTCAGCAGCGCGAACACCTGCAGCACCCCGGTCCACCGCAGCTGCCCCGGGTCGACCGTCCCCAGGCGCGCCCACTGCACGGCGGCGTTGTAGGCGAACCCCGCGGCCAGCAGCACCAGCACCCGCCGGGGCAGGCGCGTGAGCTGCACGCCCCGGGCGCAGGCGAACCCCAGGCCCACGCCCATGAGCAGCACGAAGGAGGGGAACACCAGGTCCAGCGGGTGCACCCCGACCCACGGGGCGTGGTCGAACCAGGCGGGCGGCTCCAGCAGGCTTCCGCTGAGCACGATGACCACCAGCAGCAGGCCCCGGACGACGTCGACGCCGGCCACCCGAGCCCTGGCGGCCGGGGGCGCCGCAGCCCGCAGCGCCGGGGGTGCCGTCGGCGCCGTGGTGGTCATGCGGGCTCCTGGTGTCGGGACCGGGCTGCGCGTGGTGGTGGTCCAGCATGCGCACACCGGTCACGACGCTCCGACCGCGACGCGCGGGCAGCAGCCGGCTACCCCGCGGTGACCCGCGCCCCGAGCCCCCTCCAGACCCACCCCTCGGCGGTGCTGCGCGTGGCGCCGCCGTCCTGCTCGGACGCCTGGGTGCCGCCCCAGACGACGAGGTCGTCGCCCGCCCAGGCGACGGTGCTGTCCGTCGTGACAGCGGCCCGGGGCGGCTCGGGCACCCGCAGCCAGCGGGCGTCGCCGTCGTCGTCCTCGTCGAGCAGGTAGCTCGGCGAGCCCGTCAGCAGCAGGCGGCCGGAAGCGCTGACCTGCAGGTCGCCCAACCGGTGGTCCGGCAGCGGAGCCACCTCGGAGGTCCCGCCCGTGGCGACGTCCAGGGCAGTCAGCCGGTCCGGGGTCTCCACGAGCACGCGCTGGCCGTCCCACGCGGCGTCCCACGGCTGGTCGGCGCGGTCGGTGACGGAGCGCCAGGTCGACGCCGCGGGGCCGAACGCCACCACGCGCCACGTGCCTTCGCTGGTCTCAGAGGCACCGTGCGTGGCGACCAGCGCGACCACCTCCCGACCGGTCCACGCCGTGCGCACGCCCTCCGCACCCGGCGGGCCGTAGGGCCAGGGGACGGCGGTGGCGCCGCCCGTGGAGGGGTCGAGCACCTGCGCGACCAGCTGCCCGTCGACGCCGGACGCGGCGGCGCCGTAGTCCCAGCCGACGGTGACGAGCCGGTCACCGGTCCAGACGGGGTCGGAGTAGACCAGCGCCGGGCCGGAGTCGACGGCCGCGCGCGTCAGGGTCCCTCTCGCCAGGTCGGGCGTGGTCCGCTGGGAGCGCGTGAAGACCGACTCCCCCGACCACACCGCGCGATCACCGACCTGCGACGAGCCGCTCGTCGCGCCGGCCGGACCGACGAGGTGCGCCCAGGTGCCTGTGGCCGGGTCCCACGCGGCGCCGTCGTCGAACCGGGTCGGCTGCGGAGCTGCGCAGCTCGCCGCTGGCGGGCAGGGTGGCTGCTGCTCGTCGTACCGGTACCCGCCGAGCAGCAGCAGCCGCTCCCCCGTCCAGACCGGGAGCGCCCCGCCACGAGGCTCCAGCGGGGCGGCGCTCATCGCCGCCCACTCCCCCGCGGACGCCGTCACCGGCGGGATCGTGGACGACGGCGACGCCTCCTGCACCGGACCGCCGCCGCGGAGCCCGCACCCTGCCAGCACGGCCACGAGGACGACGACGGCCGCGGTCGCGCTCCGTGGGCTCACGCCCCCACGACGTCGCGGCCGCGCGGAGCGTTGCAGGGCAGACCCGGGTCAGCCGGGCAGGACGCCCGCCTCGACGAGGTGCCGGCGCGCGCCGTCGGCTCCCTGCCAGACGTGCGCGCGCCACCCCCGGGCGCGGGCCGCCTCGACGTTGACGGGCCGGTCGTCGAAGAAGAGGAGCTGCTCGCCCGGCAGGCCGAGCCCCTGCTCCACGGCCTCGTAGATGGCGGGGTCGGGCTTGGCCGCACCGACCGCGGCGGAGAAGACCAGCAGGTCGAAGGGGTCCGACCACGTCGAGGCCCGGACCACGCCCTCCACGGACGCCGGTGCGTTGGACAGCACCGCCAGCTGCAGCCCCTTCTCCCGCACGGGCCCGACGACCTCCTCGAGCAGCGCCTGCGCGGCGGAGCCGAGGGTCGCCCACTGCCGGGCGTCGACCTCGTCCAGCTCCACCGCGCGCCCGCTGAGGTCCACCCCGAGCCCGGCCCCGACCGCGTGCCAGTACTCGGCGAGCGGACCGCCCAGGTCGTAGGCGTCGCGGGGGTGCCAGTAGACGCGGTCGAGCTCCTCGACCGGCAGCCCCAGCGCCGCGGCCACGGCGGGCAGCGCACCCTCCGGCGCGGAGAGCACCCCGCCGATGTCGAAGACCACGGCGGACACCCACGGTGCGGTCGGTGAGGAGGTCGACGGCGAGTCGCTCTGCACGCCGCGACGCTACCGAGGCGGGGTTACAGGGGCGGCAGGGCAGCGGCGAGCTGGCCGAGGGAGGAGGCGTGGCGCAGGTGGTGCAGCGCCGCGGGGTCGCCGTCCAGCCGGACGGCCACCTCCTCGAGGGCCTGCCGGGCGCGGTGCGGGGCCACGTCAAGCACGGCGTCCAGCTGCTCCCACGCGGCCACGCTCCGCCCCGGCGCGCGCCCGTGCGCGCGGGCGCGGCACAGGTCGGCCACGCCGTCGAGCAGGTCGTCGCCCACGCCGTCCGGGTCGGTGAGGCGCACCACGGCCTCGACCACGTCGAGGTCGGCCGGGTCGGCGTCGGCGTCGGCGAGCCACGCCTCGGCGTGGGCGCGCACCACCTCGTGCAGCGAGGGGTCACCGAGAGCCCCCGCGGCCTCCAGCACCAGGCGCGAGGCCGGGCCGTCGTCCGCTGCCAGCGCGGCCGCGACCGCGGGGAGCGCCCGGGGGTCGTGGCGGTGGGCCAGGCCGAGGAGCGCCTCGTGGCGGACGTCCGCGTCGTCGTCCTGGTCCTCCAGGCGGGCGGCGAGGGCGTCGCACACGCCGGGGGCGTCGTGGTCGCGCCACATGGTGGCCAGGGCGAAGCAGGCGGCCTCGCGGGTGTCGGCGTCCTCGTCGCCCACCAGCCGGGCGAGAGCGCTGACCAGCGCTGGAGCCGGGCCGGCGGGACCGTGGGGCAGCATAGGGAGGCGGTGGGCGAGGGCGGCGCGCACGGCCGGGTGCGGGTGCTCGGTGAGGGCCACGAGCACCGCGAGCGAACCGTCCGCGCTCGGGCGCAGGGAGCGCAGGAGCGCCTCGAGCTGCCTCCCCGGGACGACGTCGGCCAGGGTCAGCTCAGGTGCCAGCACGCCCGCATCGTCTCCTGAGCACCACCCGTCACACGGGTTCGCCACGCTGGGTGACCGCCGGCGAGTGCGGAGACGGTGCCGGGAGACCGGCGGAGGGACGGTGCGGCACCCCTCCTCACGTCGCGGGGCAACCTCGGACGCCCCCGGGCGTCTACCAGGGTGTGATCACCAGACCGGAAGGCGGTGCGGCAGCCGTGAGGGCTCCCGAGGAGGAGTGCGGCCCACCAGCGCTGGCACCCGCGCTGGACGCGCTGTTCACCGCCCACTGGCTGCGCCTGGTGCGGCTGGCGGTGCTGCTCGTGGACGACCGCGGCCTCGCCGAAGACGTGGTGCAGGACGCGTTCGCCGGTCTGCACCGGCACTGGGACCGGCTCGAGGACACCGACCGCGCGGGTGCATACCTGCACCGGGCCGTGGTCAACGGCTGCCGCTCGGCGCTGCGCCGGCGCCGCACCGCGCGCGCCTGGGTGGCGCCGCACGCCGTCCCGGCGTCGTCCGCGGAGGAGCTGGCGCTGCTCGGGGAGGAGCGGCGGGAGGTGCTCGCGGCCGTGGCCTCGCTGCCGGAGCGGCAGCGCGAGGTGCTGGTGCTGCGCTACTGGTCCCACCTCGACGAGGCCGGGACCGCCGCCGCGATGGGCGTGACCCGCGGCACCGTGAAGTCGACCACGCACAAAGCGCTCGCCGCGCTGGAGCGCACGCTGGGAGGCACCCGATGAGCAGCGTCGAGGACAGGCTCGCCGACGCCCTGGGCGCTCGCGCCGAGCTGGAGCGCGCCGAGGCGGGCCTGCTGCGGCAGCGCCGCACGGAGCTGGCGGCCACGGCCGCCGAAGACGTCACCGCGCTGGACACCGGGGTCGACCACGACGACGCGCTGGCCAGCGTGGTGGTCCCGGCCGACGTCCTAGCTCGGCGCCGCCGCGTGGTGCGGGTGTTGGCCGTGGCGGCCGTGGTGCTGGCGCTCGCCGCGGCCGCGGTGGGCGTGGCACGCCTCGCCGGGAGGTCGCACTCCGCGCCGCCGGCGGGTGGGATCGCGCACTCCTACGCGGGCCTGGCCAGGCCGCAGGTGCCCTCCGACACCGCGGCGGCACCGTCCTTCTTCGGCGACGGCGCCGACGCCGGCTCGGTGCGGCTGCTGGGGCAGCTGATGGACCGGCGCTTCTACGCCACTGTCGACCCTGCAGGCCGGCTGTGCTGGGCGGTGGAGCACCGTGGCGGCGACACCGGGGGCTGCGAGCTCGAGACGGGCCCCGCTGAGGCGGTCCAGATGAGCGAACCCGACCTCGTCGACGCGTGGCTGGTGCCGGACGGCTGGGACACCTCCGACCTCACCCGACGGGGGCTGGTCGAGGCGGCCCCCAGCCTGTGGCTGCCGCGCAACGCGGCGGGCTCAGCTGACGAGGTGTTCTCCGCGCTGCGCCGGCCCCAGGCGACCTCTGACGCCTTCGCCAGGACCATCGATCCCACCTCCTACGCGGCGGGTTCCGAGCGCGTTCTGGCCAAGACCGGCGACGCCACGTACTGGGTCGCGACTGGTCCCACCGGAGAGGCGTGCCTGGTGGTCCTGCTCAACCAGGTGGGCAGCGCCGGCAGCTCGTGCCGGTCGGCGCTCAGCGCAGCCGTCGACGGGCTGTGGCTGGGCACCACGGGCGGCTCGGTGACGGTGGAGGCCCACCTCGTTCCGGACGGCTCATCGACCGCTGGGTGGGAGCAGGAGAGCCGCGTGCCGCTGGCCCCGGGGCTCTGGGTCGACCGTGCGACCGGAGAGCGGGCCGCCGTCGACCAGCTGCGGGCAGCGGCCACCGACCCGTTCGCCGCGGGGCCGGCGGTGGCCACCGGCACCCAGGTCTTGGAGGTGCCTGCTGGCACCTGGTCCGCCCCCGTGCTCGTGCGGTGCCTGAGCACGTCGCCGCTGGTGGTGCGTGTGGACGGCGAGGTGCAGGGCGGGAGGCTGTGCGACGGCGGCCCCGGCTCGGAGCCGGTCGTGCGCGCAGCAGGGCTGCTCGTCCGGGACCGGCCGGTGACGGTCACCATCACCGGCCCCGCCGGGGCGACGTGGGCCGCGGGGGTGGTCGACCTGGCCGCCGAGTGAGGCGTCCTCCCGGCTCCGGGGGTGTGACGCCGGACGGGCAGAAGTCCGCCGCGGGTCCGGATCAGGGCGCGTGGGTGGGGTTCTGCATGTCCGGCGTCACGCGGTGGAGCAGCCGGCGCAGCTCCCGGTGCCCGTGCCGGACCACCAGCAGGGCCACCGGCACCTCCACGCACGCGCAGACCACCGACCAGACCCGGTCGGAGCCCTCGGTGCTGATGGACAGGTCGAACCAGGCGTCGGCCAGCATGAGCACCCCCGTCGCGCACGCCCACAGCGCTGCGCTGGGCCAGCGCCTCCAGCTGCTGAGCGCCGTCGCCGCCAGCGCCAGGGCCAGCGCCACGTCGAGCCCCTGCCAGGTGCCGTCCCAGTTGGTGGTCGTGTAGTCGGCGGGCAGGGTCGCACCGAGGTAGACCACCCACGGCACCAGCGCGAGCGCCGCGACCGCGGCGACGACGGCGACCGGCGGGGCCCAGCCCCGCAGGCGCCAGCGGCGCGCGAGAGCGGCGGCAGGAGCGGGGTCGGCGACCGGTGCCACGACGGGGGTCTGTGCGGTTGCGGTCACGGGGTGCCTCCTGCGGTCTCCTGGCGGGCGAGCGCGTCCGTCTGCTCCACGGTGCCCGCGGCGGCTCGCGGCACGCCCGGCGGCGGCTGGGGGCGGGCTGTGGATCGCGCCCAGCCCCCGGCGGCCGTCCACCCGTACGGTGGCCGTCGTGGACGACGGAGCGAGCAGCGGCGAGGCACCCGGCGGGCTCTCCAGCGCGGCGGAGCGGGTGCGGAGGGTGGCGGTGGAGCTGGCGGCCCTGGCGCAGGACGGCGCCACGTTCTCCCAGGACCGCTACGACCACGTGCGCTACGCGCAGGCCAGCCGTCTGGCCGCGGAGCTCTTCGCCGTCCTGACCGACCGGCCCGCGGACGACCTGCACGCCGAGCTCGGGCGCGACAGCGGGTACGCCACCCCCAAGGTGGACGTGCGCGGTGTCCTCTTCGACGACGACGAGCGCGTGCTGCTCATGCAGGAGCGCTCCGACGGCAGGTGGTGCCCGCCCGGCGGCTGGGCCGACCCGCTGGACACCCCGCGCGCCGCGGTGCTGCGCGAGGTGCGGGAGGAGAGCGGCTACGCGGCGGAGGTGGTCAAGCTCTTCGCCTGCTGGGAACGCGACGCGCAGGGCCACGTCCCCCCGCTGCCGGTGGCGGTGTTCAAGCTGTTCTTCCTGTGCCGGGCCACCGGGGACGTGCGGCCGGCGCAGGAGCTGGAGACGCTCGACGTCGGGTGGTTCTCCCTCGACGCGCTGCCGCCGCTGTCCGCGGCGCGGGTCACCGAGCGCCAGCTGCGCCGCGCGCTGGACCACCACCGCGACCCGTCGCTGCCGGTCGACCTCGACTGAGGCCCCCGACGCGGCCGCGGTGCAGGCCCCGAGGGGTCAGCGCTGGCGGCGCGCGGTGCGGAAGGGACCGTCGAGCGGGCCGTCGTCGAGAGGGTCGACCGGGCCTGCGGCAGCGCCCGGGGCGGTGGAGTCGGGCTGCTCCGCCGCCTCGGCCGGCTCTGCCGACCCAGCCGCGGCGGCCGAGCGGCGCCGCGCCGGGTCGTCGAGGGGCAGGCCGCGGGAGACCGCCAGATCCCGCACGGCGTCGGCGTCCATGCCGCGCAGCAGGAGCAGGCGGTGGCCGTCGCGCAGCACGAGGGCGCTGGCGGTGTCGTAGGGGCCGCGGACGCGCAGCCGCTCCACCTGGTCCCAGGTGATCAGGCGCCCCCACCGCGTCCCAGAGCCCACGCGCAGCCCGTCGCGCTCCACGCGCGTCCCGAGCCGGCGGGGGGCCAGCTGCACGGCGAGCAGGGCGCCGGTGACGGCCATCCACGCCAGGGCCAGCCAGTAGCGCCCCCCGACCGCGTGGGCCAGGACGTTGTAGGTCCCGAACGCCACCACCGCCCAGCGGACCACCCGGGCGCCGCGCCCCTGCTGGACGTGGTGGTCGACGGGTCCCTCAGACGGCATCGCGCTGCTCCGCGTGGCGCCGGCCCTCGGCGGACCCACCCCCGAAGCCGGTGCCCCCGCGCAGGTCGATGTCGGTGCTGGCAGCCGGGCTGGCAGCCGGGCTGGCGGTGGAGCCGTCAGCGGCGGCGGCTCGGCGAGCAGCCCGCTCCCCCGCAGCGCGCACCAGCGGCCACAGCGCTCCCGCGAGCGCGAGCACCGCCGCCACCACGCCGAGCAGCGTCATGTCCACCCAGTGCTGCCAGCGCTCCTGGGCGTGCAGGGCGACGTCGGAGCCGCTGTCGATGCGCTGCTGCCCGAGCCAGATGGAGTGCCAGTTGACCGCGGCGAGCAGGCTCCCGAGCGACCACAGGAGGGCGAGGAGCACGACGACGCGCGCCACCCGGTTGACCGCCACCACCCCTCGATCGTACGGGCCGGTGGCGGCAACCGGGGGCCGCGAGCCCTCAGCCCTCCCGCACGTCCGTGCTGGTGGAGACCGCCGCCCACGACTCCAGCTCGCGCCGGCGGGCGGCGCCGATCGCGCGTGCGGCCTCGAGGGCGTCGCTGCCGAGCAGCAGCAGCGCGGGCGGTTCCGGTGAGGTGACGGCGTCGATGATCGCGCGGGCGGCGAGCTCGGGGTCTCCCGGCTGCGTGCCGTGCGCGCGGTCGTTCTCCTTGCGGCGCGCGTCCACGGTCTCGGCGTAGTCGGCGATGACGGTGGAGGTGCCGGTGAGCGACCGGCCGGCGAAGTCGGTGCGGAACCCGCCGGGCTCGACGGCCACGGCGTGCAGCCCCAGCGGGGCCAGCTCGGCGCGCAGCGAGCCGGTGATGCCCTCCAGCGCCAGCTTGGTGGCCGCGTAGTAGCCCGAGCCGGGCGGGCACAGCTGGGCGCCGATCGAGGAGATGTTGACGACGGCGCCGCGGCGGCGCTCGCGCATGCCCGGGAGCACCGCCTTGGTCATGGCGACGGCGCCGTGGACGTTGGTGTCGAAGAGGGCGCGCACCTCGTCGTCGTCGCCCTCCTCCACGGCGGACCGGTAGCCGTACCCGGCGTTGTTGACCAGCACGTCCACCGCGCCGAAGCGCTCCAGCGCGGCGTCCACGGCGGCGCGCACCTGAGCGCCGTCGGTGACGTCGAGGGCCACCGCGAGGGCCGTGCCGGGGTGGGCCTCGACGAGGTCGCGGACGGTGCCGGGGTCGCGCGCGGTGACGACGGCGTTCCAACCGCGGTCCAGGACGGCGGAGGCCAGGGCGCGTCCGAGGCCGGTCGAGCAGCCGGTGATCAGCCAGGTGGTCATGGCTCCATCCTGCGGGCTCCCGGACGGCGCGGCCCAGCGGGCGGTCGCGCCAGGTGGCGGGCGGTGATCGATCGTCGGAGACTGGATCAATGGCTGAGAACACCGCTGGGCGCTCGAGCACGCCCGAGAAGACCGACCGCCAGGACACCACCGCCACCGGCGCTCCGGACAAGGCCGCCGGGCGTGCCGACTTCACGCGGGTGGCCCTGGAGCGCGCTGCCCGCGCCGCGCACGACGCCGGGGACCAGCGCGAGGTGCTGGCCCGCAAGGTCGAGGAGGCCAAGCAGGTCCGCAAGGCCGCGAAGGCCGTGCGCCGCGCCGCCCGCGCCCAGCTCGAGCTGGCCGACCGCGACGTCGCCGTCTCCCGCAAGGGCGTGCAGTCGCTCAAGGAGCAGCTGAAGATCGCCGTCAAGCACGCCGACGCGGTGGGCAAGGACGCCGAGAAGGCCGAGCGGGACCACAACGACGCCCTGCGCACCGCCACGAAGAAGGCGAAGAAGGCGGGCGGGCGCGACACGGACCAGAAGCACACCGAGCGCACCGGTGACGGCGAGAGCCGCACCGCCGGCCCGGACAGTGGCCCGGACAGCAGCTCGGACGGCGCCGACACCGGGGCGACCCGCACCGCCGGGCGCAAGGGCGGCCTGGCCGCCAAGGCCGCCGACGTGGCGGAGAAGGCCACCGACCGCATCGCCGGCGCCGCCAACGACCTCGAGCAGAAGGCCGACGACGCCGCCGCCAGCACGCGGGGCACCGGCCGCAGCCGCACGGCGGGCACCGCCAGCGCGTCCGGCACCTCCCCGCGCACGCCCGCGCGCCGCGCGGCCCGCTCCCGCACGGGTGTCGCGGCCGGTACCGGTGCCGCGGCGGGTGCCGCCACCGGAGCCGCCGCGGGTGCGTCGGCCGACCAGCAGCACGACGGCGCCTTCGACCTGGACACCGCCCGGGAGCCGAGCGACGCCTGACGACCTCGGCCGACGCCTTCCACGGCCTCCGCAGCGCCCCGCAGCCCACCCGGCTGCGGGGCGCTGCGGTGTTCCGGCGCGTCGTGGGCTCAAGCCCGGGCTGCGGCGCCGGCGCCGCCTAGCCTCGGAGGGTGCTCCTGACGACGCTCGACGCCCCTGCTCCCACGGCCGGCGGCCGAGGGGCCGCAGGCGCTGCGGCGTCCCCGCTGCGCACCTCGCCGTCCCCGGTGCTCGCGGTCCCGGCGCCCCGCGCCGCCTCCCCGGCCTCCCCGTCTCCCCGGACCGACGGATTCCCCCGCTCGGCCCCCAGCGGCCAGCCGCGCCGCCGCACGTCCGAGGTCGTGGCCCGCGAGGTGCAGGCGCACCTCGCGGACGCCGCCCGCTACGGCCAGCTGCCGGGGCAGGCCGGTGAGGGCGTCCCCGAGGGCCTGCGGGCGAGCCTGGGCGAGCTGGTGGAGACGGCGTTCCCGCACCTGCGAGCGGGCACCACCGACTGGCGCGCCTCGGTGGCGCTGGCCGCGGTGCTGGCCGGTGACGTGCTGGGCCGCTACGCCGTGCCGCTCGCGGCGCTGCCCACGACGACGACGCCAGGTGCGCGCGAGTGCGTCGCGGCGCTGTCGCGCGGCATCGACGCGCTGCTCGACGAGGCCGGGGTCGGTGTCGTCATGGACCTCGACGCCGGCACGGCCGCCTTCCGCGTGCGCACCCCGGCGGGGGCCACCCCGTCCTGCGGGCGGGCCGCGCTGCTGGCCACGTGCGTGGTGCTCCTGCACCTGCGCCTCACGCAGCCGCTGGCGCTGGCGGCGCTGGTCACCGAGGGCGGCTCGTGGCTGCCGGTGTGGCGCGCGGCCCGCGACCTGTGGACCGTCGGCGGCTGACGCCGCCCGGCTCGTCCGGGGTCCTCACCCTCCGGCGGGCACGAACGACCGGCGCAGCCGCCACATCGACTGAAGGCCCGCCAGCTCGGCCTGCTCGGACCCGGCGGGCGCCGTCCCCCGCTCCATGCGGTCCCGCAGGAACGCCACGTCGCTGGCCAGCTCCTGGAAGTCGCGCATGGCGCCCCTGGCCTGCGGGCCGAGGGCCCGCCCGGCCCAGTCGCGCGCCCGGGCGCGCTCGGACAGGGAGGCGAGCATCCGTGCCTCCGCGGGCGTGATCCATCCGGCCTGCGCGTAGCCCGCCAGGTGGCGGCGCAGCACGCGGCCCTCGCGGCTGCGCGCCACCACGGCCACCGCCACGGCGGCCGCGAAGATCGGCACCTGCAGCGCCACGTAGGTGCCGACGAACCCCTGCAGGCCCTGGGAGGCCGTGAGGTTCCACAGCGCGTGCAGCGCCACGGCCACGCACCAGCCCAGCAGCGGTGCGAGGACCCGCACCGCCGGGTTGCGGTGTGAGGCCGCCACGCCGATCCCCACGCCGATGGCGGAGGTGAACAGCGGGTGCGCGAAGGGGCTGAACAGGCACCGCACCACGAAGGTCACCGCGGTGACGCTGCCGCCGTCCTCGGCGAAGCTGCGGCCCAGGTAGAGCACGTTCTCCACGAAGGCGAAGCCCACGCCGGCCAGCGCGGCGTAGACGATGCCGTCCACCACGCCGTCGAACTCCCGCCGCCGGAACAGCCACAGCAGCAGCACCGCCAGGCCCTTGGTGGTCTCCTCCACGAACGGCGCCACGAGCACCGCGGCCGAGTCCGGGTTCCCCCCGGCGGAGCGGATGAGCTCCATCGAGGAGGTGTTGAGCACCAGGGAGACGAAGGTCGCCACGAACGCGCCCCACGCGAAGGCGAACACCAGCTGCCCGGGCGGCTCGTGCTCGTAGCGGTCCAGCCAGAGGATCGCCGCCACCACCGGCACCACGGGCAGCACCGCCAGCAGGGTCCCCACGCCGAACCCGGTGATGCCGGTGTCGGTGGCCACGAGCAGCACCGTGAGCAGACCGCACCCGGCGATGACCACCACCAGCGCGATCCGCACGAGCACCCGGCCGATCCCGGTGCGGCGCGCGCGGCGCGGGGGCAGGTGCAGGTGCGGCTCGCCCTCACCGCGGAGGACGACGGCGGGGGCTGGCTCCACGACCGGCCACGCTAGCCGGGAGCGGCTCCCGGAGCGCTGCGACGGGCCGCGCTCGTCGTCCTCGGCTCCCCCGGGACGCGCCGCGCGTCGGCGCCGCCCGCAGCGGTCACTACAGTGACGCCGGTGGTGAGCCCCTCGGCCGAGCGCATCGTCTGGATCGACTGCGAGATGACAGGTCTCGACCTCGGCGTCGACGCCCTGGTCGAGGTCGCCGTCCTCGTCACCGACTCCGAGCTGGAGGTCCTCGACGAGGGGATCGACGTCGTCATCAAGCCCTCGGACGAGGCGCTGGCGCAGATGCGCGACGTGGTGCGCGACATGCACACCACGTCGGGCCTGCTGGACGAGCTCGCCGACGGCGTGACGCTGGAGGAGGCCCGCCGCCTCGTCCTGGAGTACGTCCGCCGCTTCGTGCCGGAGGCCCGCAAGGCGCCGCTGGCCGGCAACTCCATCGGCACCGACCGGGGCTTCCTGGCCCGCGACATGCCCGAGCTCGACGAGCACCTGCACTACCGGATGATCGACGTCAGCTCGATCAAGGAGCTGGCGCGGCGCTGGTACCCCCGCGCCTACTTCGCCGCCCCCGCCAAGAACGGCGGCCACCGGGCGCTCGCGGACATCCGCGAGTCGATCACCGAGCTGAAGTACTACCGGGCGGCCGTCTTCGTGCCCGACCCGGGCCCGGACTCGGCGACGGCGAAGGCCGCCGCGGAGCGCGTCACCCGCGGCTGAGCCGCGCGCTCCTCAGGAGCGGTCGAGCCAGGAGCCCTCGCCCTGCCAGCGCTCGTCGGCGAGGATCTCCTCGGAGTCCGGGCCGTCGGGCAGCGACAGGTCCACGAGGAGCGAGAGCGGGACACCGCGCTTGAGCAGGTCCATCACGCTCGAGTCGGGCGTGTGCTCGACCACGAGGTCCGTCCCTGGCTGCTGCTGCACTTCCTGCTCCCCTCGAAGTCCGCGTCCGTGCGGTGCGTCTCCTTCACGGGGGTCATCGGCAGTCCTGGTCTTGACCTTGGAGGGCACCACCCGCTCGGCGGAGGGAGCCCGTCGTCGACCTGACCGGCTGCGGACGCAGAGGCGACTCCGAGCGGACGCAGAACAGGCCCGGGCGGGGGCCCGGGCCTGTTCGGTGGGGTGAGCGACGGGACTTGAACCCGCGACATCCGCGACCACAACGCGGCGCTCTACCAGCTGAGCTACGCCCACCATCTCGCCGCGCGAGCGCGGCTGAGGAGGATCCTACAGGTTCGCGCCGGCGAGCTCGCGCGCGAGGGCCGCGGCCTGCTCGTGGGCGGCGGCGCGGTCGGCCTTCGCGCGCTCCGCGCCGTCGGCGAGCGCCTCGACCTGCTCGGACAGCGTGGCGCTGGTGGTGATGACGCGGACGTCCATGCCCAGGGCGTCCCCCAGCACGATGCGCAGCGGCGGCACCGCGTGGTCCCAGTCGGCGGTGGGTGTGCCCGGGTCGTACGTGCCGCCGCGGCTGGTGACGACGACGGCGGTGCGCCCGGCGAGCGGCTGCGCCTCGTGCCCGGGGAACGGCGTGGTGGTGCCCGGCACGTGGACGTTGTCCAGCCACACCTTGAGCGTGGAGGGCAGCGAGTAGTTGTAGAGGGGCGCGCCGACGAGCAGCACGTCGGCCGCGAGGAGCTCGTCCAGCAGCCGCGCCTGCAGGGCCTCGGCCTCGGGGTCGGGGCTGGCGCCCTCGGGCCGCAGGCCGGGTGCCCAGTGCAGGTCGGGGTCGAGCAGGTGCGGCAGCGGCTCGGCCACGAGGTCGCGGTGCGTCACGGTGTTCTGCGGGCCCGCCTCCTGCCAGGCGGCGGCGAAGGTCGCGGTGATCTCGCGCGAGCGCGACGCGCCCGGACCGGAGTCGGGGCCGATGGAGGAGTCGAGGTGCAGCAGGTGCGGCATCTGCCCATCCAACCCGGTGCGCCTGCGCGCCCGTCCTCGAGGGTGGTCGGCCGGTGTCAGAAGCCGGCGAGCTCCTGCAGCTCGGCCGTGAGCGCGGCGGCGTCGTCGTGCTGGCTGACGGCCTCACCGTCGAGCCGCACCACGCGCACGGGACCGCGCACGGCGCTCGTGAGCAGCACCACCCGGGCCACGCGCAGGTCCGCGAGGGTGCCGGTGGTCTCCTCAGCGCGCCACCCCGCGCTCCGGGCGCGGTCGAAGAGCAGGTGCTGGGTGGTGCTGCTGAGGATGCCGTTGTCCCCCTGCGCCACCGTGCGCAGCACGCCCGGCTCGGGCACCCACAGCACCGAGGCGGTCGGTGCCTCGAGCAGGGACCCGTCGGCGGCGGTGAACAGGGCGTCGTCGGCGCCGCGCCGGGCCGCCTCCCGCTGGGCGGCGGTGTGGATCGCGTAGGAGAGGGTCTTGACCCCGCCGAGCAGCCACGGGGCACCGGCGAACGCGTCGGCGGCGTAGCCGCGCGTCATCGACGCCACGGAGATCCCCGCGCTCCGGGCCCGCAGCGAGGCGGCGTCCATCGCGCTCACGGTCACCAGCACCGTCGGCTGCGGCTCGTCGCCGGCGGACACCGGGCGCCCCCGCGTCATCGACAGCTTCACCGCGGCTTCGCCGGCCCGCGGAGCGCTGGCCGCCCACTCCTGCGCCGCGAGGTCGAGCAGGCGCGCCCACGGCGCGGGGTCGTCGGGAAGGTCCAGGGAGCGGGCCGAGCGCTGCATCCGCGCGAGGTGCGCCTCGAGGTGGGGGACGACGACCCCGCCGTCGGCGTCCCGGACGAGGCGCAGGCCTTCGAAGCAGCCGTCACCGCGGGTGAGGCCGAGGTCGTCGGCGGCCACGACGGGCTCGTCGACCCCGACGACGGCGGGCGCGCGACCCTCGGAGGAGACGGCGACGACGAGCAGCGCAGGCACGGTCGAGCACGCTACGCGGCACCCCTGCGCGGGCACCGCCACCCCCGCTCCCTCCGTGATCATGGGCGTTGTGCGCACGACCCCTCGTGATCATGGGAGTTGTGCGCACCTGCTGCGCACAACTCCCATGATCACGGGGAGGGGGTGGGGTCGTCGGGGGTGACGACGCCGGCGCGGTAGGCCCACACCACCACCTGCACCCGGTCCCGCAGCCCCAGCTTGGCCAGCAGCCGGCCCACGTGCCCCTTGACCGTCGGCTCCGACAGCACCAGCCGCTCGGCGACCTCGGCGTTGGACAGCCCGCGCGCCACGAGCACCAGCACGTCGCGCTCGCGCGGCGTGAGCTGCGCCAGCTGGGCCTGCTCCGGCCTCACCGCCGCCTCGGCACCCGCCGGCCCGGCTCCGGGCAGCCGCTCCTCGGCGAGGAGCAGCAGGTGCCGGGTCAGCCGCGGGGTGAGGACGGCGTCCCCGGCGGCCACGGCGTGCAGCGCCCTGACCAGCTCGTCGGGCTGGGCGTCCTTGAGCAGGAAGCCGCTGGCCCCGGCGCGCAGCGCGGCGAAGGCCAGCTCGTCGAGGTCGAACGTGGTGAGCACCAGCACGCGCGCCGCCGACCCGGACGCCACGATCCGCCGGGTCGCCTCGATGCCGTCGACCCCGGGCATCCGCACGTCCATGAGCACCACGTCCGGCTGCAGCGCGGCCACCATCCGCACGGCGGTGGCGCCGTCCCCGGCCTCCCCCACCACCTCCAGCGCCGGCGCGGACCCGTCCGCGGGACCCGTCGACTCCAGCAGCATGCGGAACCCGAGCCGGACCAGCGCCTGGTCGTCCACCAGCAGCACGCGCAGCGCGCGCTCCCCCTCGCTCACGGGGCACCACCCTGCACCGGCCCCAGCGGCTGCACGGGCAGCACCGCCCTGACGCGCCAGCCGCCGCCCGTGCGCGCCCCGGCGGAGAAAGAGCCGCCGAAGGCCTCGGCCCGCTCGCGCATGCCGGGCAGCCCCCTGCCCCGGCCGGTCGCGCGGGCGCCCGCCGGCTCCCGGGCGCCGGGGGGCACGCCGACGCCCACGCCGTCGTCGTCGACCAGCACCTCCACGGCCTGGCCGTCGCAGCTGACCTGCACCTCGGCGCGCACGCCCAGACCGGCGTGGTCGAGCACGTTGGTGAGCGCACCGGTGACGATGCGGTGCACGGCCAGGCGCGTGGCGCGGCTCCAGCCCTCCTGCGGGCCGGTGCGGGTCAGCCGGACCGGCACGCCCGCGGCGCGCACGGCCGCCACCACGGCGTCGAGGCCGTCGTCGTCCTCCTCCCCGGCGGGCAGGGGCGCCCGGTCGGCCCGGTCCGCGGCGTCACCGGCGTCGCGGCCCGGCTGCTCCAGCACCCCGAGGAGCCGGCGCATCTCGGCGAGGGCCTGGCGGGAGGTGGCGGTCATGGCCTCCAGGGCGCGGGCGTCGGGCGGGGCGGCGGGGTCGCGGCGGGCGCGGGCCGCCATCCCGTCCCCGAGGCGCACCACCACGGTGAGGGCGTGCGCGACGACGTCGTGCAGCTCGTGGGCGATCCGCGCGCGCTCGGCGGCCACGGCGATCTGGGCTCGCTGGTCGCGCTCGGCCTGCAGCCGGTCGGCGCGCTCCCGCAGCAGCCGCACCTGCTCGCGGCGCGCCCGGACCGTGGTGCCCAGCAGCACCGCCGCCGCGAGCATCGGCCCCACCACCACCGGAGCCGCCCACACCGATGTCGGGGGCTCCCCGCGGCCCCGGGCCAGCGCGTCCGTGGCGGCCAGCACCAGCAGGACGACGACGGCGGCCGCCACGCCCACCCGGAGCTGCGCACCGCGGCGCTCCACGGCCAGGGACACCAGGCCCACGAGCACCAGCACCGCGGGGAACGCCGGGCGGCCCCCCAGCAGCGCCCACGCCGGCGCCGCCAGGGCGCACGTGACCAGCAGCGCCGCCAGCGGCGCCCGGCGGTGCCACCACAGCGGCAGCGCCACGAGCAGGGCCACGGGCGCGGCGTGGGGACCGGCGCTGAGGTAGGCGTCGGGCACCAGCGGCAGCAGCACCAGCGCCGCCCACCCCGCGTCGCGCAGACGGGGGTGGGCGGCGAAGGCGTCCCGCAGCCGGGTGTGCAGGTGGTCGCCGGACAGCTGGGGCCTCAGGCGTCCCGGCGCTGCAGCGCCACGGCGCCCAGCACCACCGGCACCACGGCCCAGCCGAGCAGCGTCAGCCACGCGGCGACGTCGGAGAGCACGCCGGTGCCGGTGGTCGACTGCAGCGAGGCCGCGGCCACGTTCGGGAGGCGGTGGGCGATGGCCTGCACCCAGTCCCAGGTCACCAGCTGCAGCAGCGGCGGGGCCACGAAGACCACCGCCACGAGGAACGTGATGGCGCCCGCGGTGGCCCGCAGCAGCAGCCCCAGGCCCAGCCCGAACAGCGCCACCGCCACGAGGTAGGCGCAGTTGCCGAGCGCAGCGAACACCGTGTCGCTGGAGGTCCAGTCGATGGTGGCCTTGTCGCCGATGACCACCTGGGCGATCCACAGGGCGCCCGCGGAGAGCACCAGGGTGAACGGCACGAGCACCGCCAGCAGCACCGACGCCTTGGCCACCACCAGCGGCCAGCGGCGCGGCAGCGCCATGAGGCTGGACGAGATCGAGCCTGTGGCGTACTCCCCCGAGGCGACCAGCGCGCCGAGCACCCCGAGCACGAGGGCGGAGAAGCCCGTCCCGCCGAGCGCGGCGGCCACGGGGTCGGCCAGGCCGTTGACCCCGGGCCCACCGCGCGGCTGGGGGTCACTGGGGTTGGAGATGACCGCGGCGATGAGCGCCGCGAAGCCGATGGCCAGCGCCAGGGCGATGAGCAGGGTCCACCACGTCGAGCGCAGCGACCGCAGCTTGGTCCACTCGGCCAGCACGGCGCGCGGCAGCGTCGCGCCGGAGGGGGTGGAGCTGCCGTCCGCCAGGTGGCGCTGGTGCTCGCGCGGAGCGGGAACGCTGCGCTGCGCGCTCGTCGTCGTCCTGCTGTCGGTGCTCATGCCGCCACCTCCTGCTGCTGGTCGTCACGCTGGGTCTCGTCGTCGGTGGTGTACTCGCGGGAGTCGCGGGTGAGGGCCATGTAGACCTGCTCCAGCGAGGCGCGCTCGGTGTGGAGCTCGTGCAGGACGATGCCGCGCTCGGCGGCGACCTCGCCGATGCGCTCGGCGGTGGTGCCGGTGACGGACAGCTCCCCCACCTCGACGTCGGTGACGCTGGCGCCGGTGCTGACCAGCAGGCGGCCCAGCTCGCCGGCCTGCGGCGAGCGGACCACCACGGGGCGGTCGGTGGCGGAGGCGATGAGGTCCTCGACGGTGGTGTCGGCCAGCAGCCGGCCACGGCCCACGATGACGAGGCGCTCGGCGGTCAGCGCCATCTCGCTCATGAGGTGGGAGCTGACGAAGACGGTGCGGCCCTCGGCGGCCAGGCCGCGCAGCAGCGTCCGGATCCACAGCACGCCGTCGGGGTCGAGGCCGTTGACGGGCTCGTCGAGGATGATCGTGGCCGGGTCGCCCAGCAGCGCCGAGGCGATGCCGAGGCGCTGGCCCATGCCGAGGGAGAAGCCACCGGCGCGCTTGCGGGCGACGTCGTGCAGCCCCACCAGGTCGATGACCTCGGCGACCCGCTTGCGGCCGATGCCCTGGCTCTGCGCGAGGGCGAGCAGGTGGTCGTGGGCGCTGCGGCCCTTGTGCACGGCCTTGGCCTCGAGCAGCGTGCCGACCTCGGCGAGCGGCGTGCGGTGCTCCACGTAGGGCTTGCCGCCCACGGTGACGCTGCCGCTGGTGGGGCGGTCCAGGCCGACCACCATCCGCATGGTGGTGGACTTGCCGGCGCCGTTGGGGCCGAGGAAGCCGGTGACGTGGCCGGGGGTGACGGTGAAGCTGAGGTCGTTGACGGCGGTCTTGGCGCCGTAGCGCTTGACGAGGTTCCGGGCTTCGATCACAGCGTCGACGCTAGGCGCGCGGGGCCGCCGGCGCGCCCTCCGCAAGTCCCGACCTGTCGGGCGTGCGGGCGCCCCGACCCCCTCCCCAGGTAGGGGGTGCCCCCGTCCCCCGGCCGTGATCACGGCGAGGAGGTCCGGTCAGGCGGCCGGGTCGGCTGCGCTCGCACCGCGGGGAGCGCGGGGGCTCAGGGCGCGGCCGTCGGCGCGGAGCTGGTGCCACCGGGCGGCCACCAGGGCCACCACCGCCCCGACCACGGCCCACGCGGCCACCACGAGCAGGCGCTGCGCCACGTCGGCGCCGTCGAAGTAGGCGATCCGTCGCACCGCGTCCACCGCGGCGCCGTTGGGCAGCACGCCCGACAGCCACGACCAGAACGGCGGCAGCAGCGCCGGCGGGTACGCCCCGCCCGCGCTGGGGTTGCCCAGCACCACGAAGAGCAGCACCGCCAGGCCGATGCCCACGGTGCCCGCGAGCACCTGCAGCGCCATCGTCACGGCGGCGGCCGCGACCACCACCAGCGCCCCCGTGCCCGCGAAGCCCCAGAACGTGCCCGCGTCGTCGGGGAGCGCACCGAGCACCGGGCCGACCACCAGGGCACCGCCGATCCCTGAGACCACCGCGTACGGCAGGACCACGCCCAGCCGGATCAGCGCGCGGCGCAGGGTGGCCGGGCGCGAGCCGCGCGCCACGCCGAGCAGCGCCGCGAGCAGGTACCCGCCCACCACCCAGCCGGTCACGAGGTAGAAGCCGGACAGGCCGCGCGAGTCTCCGCTGGCCGCCGGGAGCACGTCCTGCACCGCCAGCGTGCGGCCCTGGGTCGCCTCGGCCTGCGTGAGGACGGTCTGCACGGCGGTGGCCGTGGCGGCGCCGCCGGCGGTGGTGACGAGCAGCTGGTCCTGCGTGGAGGTGGGGCTGATGACGAGGACGGCGCTGGTGGCGTCGTCGGTGAGGTCTGCGCGCGCCGCGGCGGCGTCGGTGGTGGCGGTGGCCTCCAGCGGCGTGCCGCTGATGCCGTTGAGCGCGGTGGCGGCCTGGTCGGCCACCTGCTGGGTGGGGCCGACCACCGTGACGGCGACGTCGCGCGGCACCGGGTGGTGGAACGCGCCGACGTAGCTGAGCACGAAGCCCAGCTGCAGCAGGAGGACGGCGACGACGAGCGCGACCGTGCGTGGCGCGACGGCGTCGCGCAGCTCGGCGCGCAGGGTGGGTCGCTCGGGGTCGAGGCGGTGGGCGTGCGGGTGGCTCATCGGAGGCCTCCGGAGGTGAGGACGGTGTCGACCAGGTGGTCGCAGAGCTCGTGGGTCAGGGGCTCGCCGCTGACGAGGCGGCGGTAGAAGAGGGGTCCGAGCAGCCGGGCGGCGACGACGGCGAGGTCGGCGTCCGCCGGGAGCAGCCCGGCGTCGCGCACCGCTCGCAGCTGCTCCTCGAGCGGCTCGCGGTGGCGGGCGACGATCTGCGCACGGTGCTCCTCCAGGGCGGGGTCGCGCGCCACCAGCTCGAGCAGCGCCGGCAGGGCGCGCACCCAGGCACCGGTGGCCAGCTGGTCGGCGGTGGAGCGCACCCGGCGCGCCAGCGCCTCGCGCGCCTGGGCGGCGGTGGGCACCTCCCCCGGCGCGGCCAGCGCCTCGACGGGCGCCCCGACGGGCAGCACCGCGTCGACGGCGGCGCGCAGCACGTCCGTGCTGGTGGGGAAGTGGCGGTAGATGGTGGAGCGGGCCACGCCGGTGCGCTGGACGACGGCGTCGACCGTGACCGCGCTCGGCCCGTCCTCCAGCAGGAGCTCGGCGGCTCCGGTGACGACGGCGGCGCGGGAGCGCACCACCCGCGGGTCCTCGGACACGGACCCTCCTCTCAGCAGCAACTTTCAGTACGAGACAGTATCGTACTGAAAGGAGGTGCGCCAGAGGGTCACCCGCTCGGCAGCGGCCGGGCTGCGACCCGCGCGCCTCAGCCGGCGAGCGCCGCCGCGGCCGCGGCGAGGGCCCCGAGCGCGAGACCGACGGCCACCTGGGCAGGCGTGTGCGCCCCCAGCCGCACGCGGGCGGCCGCGAGCACCACCACGACCGGCACGCCGAGCAGGGCCCACGGGCCGAGCGCCACCACCAGCGCACCGAGGGAGGCGGCGGCCGCGGCCGCGTGCAGCGACACCTTCCAGCGCGTCGAGACCACGACGACGACGGCGAGGAGGGCAGCCATCGCCGCGAACAGCACGCGCACCCCCGCCGGCGCGCCCAGCGCGCTCACCAGCAGCGCCGAGGCCACCACGCCGACACCCGCTGCGCCCAGCACCCGGGGCCGGTCCGCGCGGTCGGACAGGTGGTGGTCGACCACCCGGCCGCGGCGCACCAGGCCCAGCACGAGCAGCAGCCCGGGCACCACCGCCACCGCCGCACCCGCCGCGGCGACGCCCGCTCCCCGCCACCCGCCGACGGCCGCACCGACGGCGACGGGCACCACCGCCGCGAGGACGGGCGGCGCCACCGCCTCCGAGGCCCACACCGCCCAGCGCGGCCGCGCCTCCGTGGGCTCAGGCACCCTCGGCGAGCCCGCCCGCGTCGAGCGGGTCGGGCAGCACGCTGGAGCGCGGCACCTCCACCACGTCGCCGGCGAGGTCGCGCAGACGCACCGAGCGCGCCCCCACGGCCTGCACGGTCCACGGCTGCTGCCTCCCGGCGCGCACCACGGTGGCGCCGGGCGCGGGCAGGTGCCCCTCCACGCCGGCGGCGTGCACCACGTGCAGCGCCGTGGACGCCGCCGCGTCGGCGGCGAGCGCGGCAGCGTCCTCCGCGTCAGCCGCCGACGGCACCGCGAGGGTCAGCAGCACGGTCACCAGGCGCAGCTCACCGCGCCCGCCAGGCAGGTCGCCGTCGTCGTCCACGGTCCCCACGGTGGCACGCGCCACCGACAGCGGGCGCTCAGCCGGCGGAGACCAGGCCCAGCGCCGCGCCGAGGCCCATGATCTTGCGGGCGCGGCCCAGGCGCGGGAGGTCGGAGCCGTCGCGGACCACGCGGCCGCGGGCCTCGAAGTCGGCGAGGAAGTCCTGCGCCCACGCGATGTCGGACTGCGTGGGGCTGATGACCTCGTTGATCACGGGCACCTGCTCCGTCTGCAGGCAGAGCTTGCCCGTCAGCCCGAGGGCCACCGTGAGCGCCGACTGCTCGCGCAGCACGGCGTGGCTCGAGCCCACCGTCGGGCCGTCGATGGGCCCGGGCAGACCGCCGATGCGGCTGGCCACCACGAGGCGGGAGCGCGGGTAGGCCATCGCGAGGTCGTCGGCGGCGGTGCCGGTGTCGCGGCGGTAGTCACCGCTGCCGAAGGCCAGGCGGAACGCCCCGCGGGCGCGGGCGATGCGCACCGACTCCTCGATGCCGAGGGCCGACTCGACCAGGGCGATGACCGGCAGGGACCCGCCGAGCCGGTCGAACGTCTCCGTGACGTGCTCGGGGGCCTCGGTCTTGGCGAGCATGACGCCGGCCAGGCCCCCGCCCTCGGCGGCGGCGTGGGCGAGCTCGCGGACGTCGTCCTCCCAGAACGCGGTGGTGCGGTCGTTGATGCGCACCCAGGCGCTGTGACCGCTGGACCCGAGCCACTCGATGACGCCCTGGCGCGCCTGGGCCTTGTTGGCCGGGTCGACCGCGTCCTCGACGTCGAGGATGACCTGGTCGGCGCGGGAGCGGGCCGCGGGCTCGAAGTCGTCGGGGCGGCCGGCGTTGACGAGGAGCCAGGAGCGGGCGATCTGGGCGTCCACGCCTCGGGTCTTGGACATGGGGGCTGCTCCTGGGGTGGGGCGCGGCGCGTCCGGGCGCGGCGGTGCGGTCAGCGGATCACCTCGAGTCCTACCACGCGCGGCTGTCACCCACCGCACCGCCGCCGCGCCCGCGGAGACGGGCGTCACGCGGGCGCGGCGGCGCGGGTGGCGTCAGGCGGCCTCGGGCTGCCTCAGGCGGCGCGACGGGCGCCGGTGAACGCCCAGGCGGCCAGCCAGACGGTGACGACGGTGGTGATGACCGCCCCGGGGACGTGGATGGCGAGGCTGGTGTGGTCGCCGGTCCACGCCTGCGCGAAGCCGATGAGGAACGACAGCACAGCGAGCCCGGTGGGCCAGGCGGGGCCGCGGGTCGCGCGCTGGAGCAGGAAGGCCGCGACCACCACGAGGCCCTGCACCACGTGCAGGGCGACGGCGCCCCCGGCGTGGAGCTCCTCGACGCCCTCGCTGCCGGTGAGCAGCTGCCCCGCGGTGAGGTACTGCGCGAGCAGCACCAGCACCGACAGGGCGGTGGTGGCCTGCAGCAGGCGCAGGGCGCCGGTGGGCGCGGCGGTGCGCCCGGAGGCGCGGGTGGTGCTGGTGCGCGTGGAGCTCGAGCTCACGGGGGCCCCTCTCGGCGTCGCCCGGTGGGCGATGACTACGACGACACGAGTAGTAGTGGAAGTCTTGACGACCACAGTAGGTGGCCCGCGGGGGGCTGGCGAGGCCGCCGCGCTGGGAACACCCCAGCGGGTCAGGCCTCTCCACGGTGCGGCCCGGCGGGCGGTCCAGCACGGTGGGCGCACCGGGCGCAGCGCACCGCACAGACGGCGTTCAGGAGCCCGGCGGTCCGCGGCCCCGGCGACCCGGCTCAAGATCCACGGGGGTCGTGCCGATGCCTGGGCATGGCCGCCACCCTCGCCGCGCACGTCGACCGCTGGGCCCACGAGATCGTGGCCGCCGGGACGCCCGTGGCGGTGCACCCCGACCACGGCGCGAGCCTGGCGCAGGTGTGCCGCGGCGAGCACGCCGGCGACCTCCCGCGGGCCCTGGTGGCCGTGGCCCGCCGCCTGCCCGAGGGCGACCTCGCCTCCCTCGAGGCGCGCCTGGCGCGCAGCATCGCCCGCGCCTCCGCCTGACGCCCCTCCCCCCTCTCCCCGTCCCTCTCCCCGCGCTCGCCGCGGAGGGTGCGGGCAGGACGAGGAGGACGACGACGGCGCGGGCCCCGCCCGCCGTCGGTGACCCAAAAGCCGTTGCGCCGCCCCGCACGATGGAGGGGTGGAGAAGATCAACGACAGGCTGCTGTCCTGGGCCTCGATCCTCGAGGAGGAGACCAGGGCGCAGGCCCTCGCGACGTCCCGCATGCCCTTCGTGTTCCCGCACGTGGCCCTCATGCCCGACGCGCACCTCGGCAAGGGAGCCACCGTCGGCTCCGTCATTCCGACCGAGCGCTCCCTCATCCCCGCCGCCGTGGGAGTTGATGTCGGGTGCGGCATGGACGCGGTGCTCACGCCGCTGGTGGCTGACGACCTGCGCGCCCGCGGACCGCTCGCCCCGCTGCGCGAGGCGATCGCAGCTGCCGTCCCCCTGTCGGCGGGTCGCTACAATGACCGGCTGACGACGACGGCGGCCGCCCGCGCCACCGCGCTGGAGGCGCTCGCCGAGCAGGCGCGCTTCGACCCGAGCGCCACGGCCGGCAACTGGCGGCTGCAGCTGGGCTCGCTGGGGTCCGGCAACCACTTCATCGAGGTCTCCCTCGACGAGGCCGAGCGCGTCTGGGTGTTCCTGCACTCGGGCTCGCGCGGCGTCGGCAACAAGATCGCGCAGCGGCACATCGCCGTCGCTGCCGACCTCTGCGCGACGTGGTGGATCAGCCTGCCCCACCCGGACCTCGCCTACCTCGTGGAGGGCACCGAGGAGTTCTGGGCCTACGTGCGCGAGCTGCGGTGGGCCCAGGAGTTCGCGCGGCTCAACCGGGCAGAGATGGTCGACCGGGTGATGACCTGCCTGTCGGAGTTCGCCGGGCGGGACCTGGAGCGGCTCGAGGAGGTCTCCTGCCACCACAACTACACCGAGCAGGAGAAGCACTTCGGCCGGACGGTGTGGCTGTCGCGCAAGGGAGCGATCTCCGCGAAGGAGGGCGAGCTGGGGCTCATCCCGGGCTCGATGGGCGACAGGTCCTACGTCGTGGTCGGCAAGGGGAACCGGGTGGCGCTGAGCAGCGCGCCGCACGGCGCCGGCCGGGCGCTGTCGCGGGCGAAGGCCCGGCGGACCTTCACCCAGGAGGACCTCGTCGAGCGGATGGCCGGGGTCGAGTGGGACTCCGCGTCACCGGCGTTCCTCGACGAGCACCCGGGCGCCTACAAGCCGATCGACGTGGTCATGGCGGACGCGGCGGACCTCGTGGAGGTCCGTCACGAGCTGCGCCAGGTCGTCAACGTCAAGGGCGACTAGCCCCTCGTGATCATGGGCTTCCCGAGCAGCCACTGCTCGGGAAGCCCATGATCACGGACGGAGGGTGCTTCGGAAGTCCATGATCACGGGGAGGGGAGAGGATGGGCGGGTGCTCCTGACGATCACCGTGACGGCGTCGCCGCCGATGCCGGTGGCGCGCGACCTCGGCTTCCTGCTGCACAAGCACCCCGACCGGGCGCAGTCCAGCGAGGTGTTCGGCGGCACCGCGCACGTGCTGTGGCCGGAGGCCGACGAGGCCCGGGCCACCGCGGCGCTCCTGCTCGACGTCGACTCCGCCGCCCTGCAGCGCAGCCGCGGTCGCCGCGAGACCCCGGAGGGCTTCGCGCTGGCCGACCACGTCAACGACCGGCCCTACGTCGCGTCGTCGCTGCTGGCCGTGGCCCTGGGCAAGGTGTTCAGGACGGCGCTGGCCGGGCGCTGCGACGCCCGCCCGGACCTGCCCGGTGCAGCGCTGCCGCTGGAGGTGCACGTCCCGTCGCTCGCGAGCCGCGGGGGCGCAGACCTCGTGCGGCGGCTGTTCGCACCGCTGGGCTGGGACGTGGAGGCGCGCGCCGAGCCGCTCGACCCGCAGGTCCCGGAGTGGGGCGAGTCCCGCGTCGTCGACGTCCACCTGCGCGGCACCCTCCGCCTGGCCGAGGCTCTGGCCCAGCTGTACGTGCTGCTGCCCGTCCTCGACGACGCCAAGCACTACTGGGTCAGCGCCGACGAGGTGGACAAGCTGGTCCGCGCCGGCGGCGAGTGGCTGCCCGCCCACCCCGACCGCGAGCTGGTCATGAGCCGCTACCTGCGCCACCAGCGCTCCCTGGTGCGCGACGCCGTCGCCCGCCTCGACGACGTCGAGGGCCTCCCCTCCCCCGCCCTCGTCGACGACGCCCCCACCCCGCCGGCGACGGCGGACGAGGAGCGCCCCACACCACTGGCGGTGCTGCGCCGCGAGGCCGTGCTCGGGGTGCTGCGCGAGGTGGGGGCGGCGAGCGTCGTCGACCTGGGCTGCGGCGAGGGCGGCCTCGTGCGCGAGCTGCTGCGCGACCCGCGCTTCACCCGCGTGGTGGGCGCCGACGTCTCCGCGCGCGAGCTGGAGAAGGCCTCCCGCCGCATCGGGACCGACCGGCTGCCCGACACCGTGGCTGCTCGCCTGCAGCTGCTGCAGACCTCCGCCACCTACCGCGACGAGCGCCTCGCAGGCGTCGACGCCATCACGCTCGTGGAGGTTGTCGAGCACCTCGACCCACCGCGGCTGCCCGCGCTGGAGCGCAGCGTCTTCGTGCACGCCCGGCCGCGCACCGTCGTCGTCACCACCCCCAACGCCGAGCACAACGTGCGCTACCCGACCCTCGCGGCAGGGGCCTTCCGGCACCCGGACCACCGCTTCGAGTGGACCCGCGCCGAGTTCGAGGCCTGGGCGTCGGAGGTGGCAGAGCGCCGCGGCTACGTCGTCGTCGTGAGGCCGGTGGGGCAGGACGACGACGAGGTGGGCCCGCCCACGCAGATGGCGGTCTTCACCCGGCGTGAGACCAGCGAGGGAGCAGCATGAGCGAGACGGTCCTCGAGGTCCCGGACCTCAGCCTCGTGGTGCTCGTCGGTGCCAGCGGGTCGGGCAAGTCGACGTTCGCGGCGCAGCACTTCGGGCCGTTCGAGGTGGTCTCCTCCGACCACTGCCGCGGGCTCGTCGCCGACGACGTCAACGACCAGGCCGCCACGTCCGACGCCTTCGACGTGCTCCACCACATCGCGGGGGTGCGCCTGCGCCGCGGCAACCTCACCGTGGTGGACGCGACCAACGTCCAGCCCGACGCGCGCCGCCAGCTCGTGGCGCTGGCCCGCGATCACGACGTGCTGCCCGTGGCCATCGTGCTCGACCTGCCGGAGCGGGTCTGCCTCGACCGCAACGCCGCCCGCGCCGACCGCGACTTCGGCGGGCACGTCGTCACGCGCCAGCGCGACGCGCTGCGCCGGTCGCTGCGGTCCCTGCGCCGCGAGGGGTTCCGCACGGTGCACGTGCTGAGCTCGGTGGAGGAGGTGGCGGCCGCGCGGGTCGTGCGCACGCCGCTGCGCTCCGACAGGCGGAACGAGCACGGGCCGTTCGACGTCATCGGTGACGTGCACGGCTGCCGCTCGGAGCTGGAGACCCTGCTCGGCACGCTCGGCTACGAGCTGGTCCGCGACGAGCTCGGCCGTCCCGTCGACGCCGCGCACCCGCAGGGCCGGCGCGCGGTGTTCCTCGGCGACCTCGTCGACCGCGGTCCGGACACCCCCGGCGTGCTGCGCCTCGTCATGGGCATGGTCGAGGCGGGGCACGCGCTCGCCGTCCCCGGCAACCACGAGGCCAAGCTCGTCCGCGCGCTCGACGGGCGCGACGTGACCGTCAGCCACGGCCTGGAGACCACGCTCGCCCAGATCGCCGCCATCGAGGACGACGACGAGCGACGCGCGTTCCGCGAGCGCGTCCGCGGCTTCGCCGACGGGCTCGTCAGCCACCTCGTGCTGGACGACGGCAAGCTCGTCGTGGCGCACGCGGGGCTGAAGGAGAGCTACCACAACCGCGCGTCGGGGCGGGTGCGCAGCTTCGCGCTGTACGGCGACACCACGGGTGAGTCCGACGAGTTCGGGCTGCCGGTGCGGCTGGACTGGGCGCGCGACTACCGCGGCCGGGCGACCGTGCTCTACGGGCACGTGCCGACGCCGGAGCTGGAGTGGGTCAACGGCACGCTGTGCCTGGACACGGGCGTGGTGTTCGGCGGGACGCTGTCAGCGCTGCGGTGGCCGGAGCGCGAGACCGTGCAGGTGCCGGCGGAGGCGGTGCACTACGAGCCGGTGCGCCCCCTGGTGGCCGAGGTCCCGGTGCGGGACGACGACGACCTCTCGCTCACCGACGTCGTCTCCGCCGACGGCGCGGGCCGCGGCGTGGAGACGCGGCTGGCGGGGCGGGTGGCCGTCGCGGCGGAGCAGGCGGCGGGGGCGCTGGAGGTGATGAGCCGGTTCGCGGTGGACCCGCACCTGCTCTGGTACCTGCCCGCGACCATGGCGCCCGCCGGCGGCTGGGCGGAGGCGCCCGACCTGCTGGAGCACCCGCAGGCGGCGTTCGAGGCGTACCGGAAGGCGGGCGTCACCGACCTGCTGTGCGAGGAGAAGCACATGGGGTCGCGGGCGGTGGTGCTCGTGGCGCGCTCGCGCGACGGGCTCGCGCCGTGGTCGCAGGCCGGCGGGGTGGTCCACACGCGCACCGGGCGGTCGTTCTTCGGCGAGGAGCTGACGGTGGCGCTGCTCGACGGCGTGCGGGCTGCGGCCGAGCGGGCGGGTCTGTGGGACGAGCTCTGCGGTCCCGCCGGCGGGGACGGGAGCGGCGGCGCTGACCAGTGGCTGCTGCTCGACGCCGAGCTGCTGCCGTGGTCGGCGAAGGCCGAGGAGCTGCTGCGCACCCAGTACGCCGCGGTCGGCGCGGCAGCGAGGGCTGCGCTGCCCGCCGCCGTCGTCGTCCTGGAGCAGTCGGCGGCACGGGGGCTCGACGTGGGGGCGCTGCTGGAGCGGACCCGCCAGCGCGAGGTGGACGCGGCGGCGTTCACCGAGGCCTACCGCCGGTACGTGTGGCCGACCGGGGTGGCCGAGGGGCGGCTCGACGGGGTGCAGCTGGCCCCCTTCCAGCTGCTCGCCGCTTCTTCCTCCCCCTCCCCGGACCGTGATCATGGACTTCCCGCACACGCCCAGACCTTCGGCGACCGCGACCACGGCTGGCACCTGGCGGTGGCCGACCGGCTGGTCGAGGCGGATCCGGAGCTGTTCCGCACCACCCGGCGCCACCGCGTCGACGCCGCGGACGCGGCGTCCTGCGAGGCCGGCACCGCCTGGTGGACCGACCTCACCGGCGCTGGCGGTGAGGGGATGGTGGTCAAGCCGTTCGCGGGCGCGGCGCTGCGCGGGCCGAAGGGCGTGGTGCAGCCGGGGATGAAGGTGCGCGGCGCGGAGTACCTGCGGATCATCTACGGCCCGGGGTACCTCCGTGACCTGGAGCGGCTCAAGCAGCGCCAGCTCGGACGCAAGCGCAGCCTGGCGCTGCGCGAGCACGCGCTCGGCGTGGAGTCGCTGGCGCGCCTGGCCGACGGCGAGCCGCTGTGGCGCGTCCACGAGGCGGTGTTCGCGGTGCTGGCGCTGGAGTCCGAGCCCGTGGACCCCCGCCTCTGACCCCGCTCCCCCTCCCCCGCACGATCAAGCACCTGCGCGCCACCTCGGTGGGGAGCCTCAGCACCGGTGGGCAGCCTGGCGTCCGCTTCCTCGACGGGAACCGGCACCCAGCCTGCCCACCGGACCTGAGCCCGTGCCGTCGACGGCCGGGCAGCGGGAGGATGCCGGCATGACCACCGCGATCGTCACCGGCACCTCCAGCGGCATCGGGCTCCACACGGCGGTGCAGCTCACCGCCACCGGCCACCGCGTCATCGCCACCGTGCGCGACACCTCCCGCGCGGACGCGCTGCGCGCCGCCGCGGACGACGCCGGGGTGACCCTGGACGTCAGGGCCCTCGACGTCACCGACGCGGCCGGCGCCGCGGCGTTCGTGGAGGCCGCCGGCCCGGTGGACGTGCTGGTGAACAACGCCGGCCGCGGCGCCGTCGGCACCCTGGAGCAGCTCAGCGACGCCGACCTGCAGGCCCAGCTGGAGACCAACTACCTCTCCGTCGCCCGTCTGACCCGCCTCGTGCTGCCGGGCATGCGCGAGCGCGGGCGGGGCCGCGTCGTCACGGTCACCAGCGTCGGCGGGGCGGTCGGCCAGCCGTTCGCCGACGCGTACTGCGCGGCGAAGTTCGCCGTCGAGGGGCTCATGCAGTCCCTCGCGCCGGTGGTCGCACCGTTCGGCGTGCAGGTGAGCGTCGTCGAGCCGGCCGCGGTCGCGTCCCACTTCGTGGACTCGGTCGACCACAGCGACGCCGGCCCCTACACCGAGCAGCTGCAGGCCTACCTGGCCCGCACGCAGGCGTCCTTCGCCGCGGCGCAGGCCCCGGAGGACGCGGCGCGCACCGTGGTCGAGGCCGCCACCACGGACGCGCCCAGGTTCCGCTGGCAGACCTCCGAGACCGCCGTCCGGTTCGCCGGCCTGTCCCTCGCCGACCTCGACGGCTCCCGCGTGCTGGGCGCCACGTCCGGCTGGGTCCGGCCGCAGCAGGGCTGACGGCGCGCCCTGAGCGCGGACGGCGCGCGCCGGCCCTACCGTCGTCCCCGTGATCGCCGTGCGCCCCGGTCGTGGCCCAGGACGACGACCGGCCGGCCTGGTCGCCGCAGCAGCCGCGGGCGCAGCGCTGGTGGCCGCCGGTGTCGCGGTGCCGCTGCTGCCCGGCGCCGAGCCGGCCGCACCGGCTCCGGCACCGGCGCCCTCGTCGTCGTCCTCCGCCACCGCGGTCCCCAGCGCGCCGGCAGCGGGCGGCGACTTCTGGGCGCCGTCACGCTCCGACCGCGGCGAGGTGCGGGCGCAGCCGTGGTCGGACGACCTGCCCACGGCGGTGCCCGGCCGGGGCTGAGGCTCCTGCCGGGCGCACCCCCGCGGGAGGGGTTTGACTCGTCCCGTGAGGTGGTGGGCATGACGACGGCGGACGGCCGCGCGGACGGCGGCAGCAGCGGGGCGGTGGCCGCGCTCGCGGCGCAGCAGGTGCAGGTGAGGCTGCGGGCGGCGATGGCCCTCGGCACCTGGCCGGACCCGCAGCACCTCGAGGCCCTCGTGCAGCGGTGCGCCGTGGAGCCCGACCCGTTCGTCCGCGACGCCCTGACGTGGGCGCTGACGCGCCTGCCGGCGGACCTCGTGCTCACCCGGCTGCGGCCGGAGCTGGACCGGGCCGAGCCGCAGGCACGGGCCCAGGCGCTGCACACGCTGTCCAAGGTCGGCGACCGGACGGTGCGGCCGTGGGTCACCCCGGAGCTGCTCGCCGACCCGGACGACACCGTCGCCCGCACCGCCTGGCGGACCGCCGTCAAGCTCACCCCGCTGCCACACGACGCGCCCGACGACGCCCCGGCCGACCCGGCCGACCCGGCCGACCCCGAGGCGGAGGCCGAGCGGGCCGAGCTCGCCGAGCTGCTGGGCCGGCAGCTCGGGCGCGGGGACCGGGACGTGCGACGCGCCCTGAGCCGCTCCCTGGTGCAGCTGGGCCCTGCCGCCACCGCGGTGCTGCGCCGCGCGACGGGCTCACCGCGCCCGGAGGTCGCCGAGCACGCCCGCACCGCGCTGCTCGTGGCGCACGACCCCCAGGCGGCGTTCGCCTTCGACGTGCAGTCCGCCGAGCGGTCCTCCCCCCGGGCCGACGCCAGCTGATCTGCTGGCGCACCCCGCGACGGCGGAGACCAGGGTCACGCGCGGCCCGTTCCTGACCCTGCTCTCCGCACTCGCGGAGGCGATCACCGAGGGGGCAGGGTGGTGCGGTGGCCGAGGAGACCGTCGACGGCATCCAGCGCGCGACGTTCGGCGCCGTGCCCCCCGCCGTCGTCGACGGCTGGCTGGGCAGGCACGTGCGCGCCCGCCTGGGCACGGACCTCGACGCGGTGCTCTGGCGCTCCGGCCGCGTCAACGCGGTCTTCGGGCTGCGGCTGGCGGACGGCCAGCACGTCGTCGTCAAGGTCCAGCGGGGCCGGCTCGACGCGGGGCGCACCGCCACCCTGGCCGCCGCGGTGGCGGCCCAGCGGCTGCTCGCCAGCGCCGGGTACCCGTGCCCGGCGCCTCTGGACGGGCCGGCGGCCACCGCCGGCCTCACCGCGACGGTCGAGACCCCGCTCGACGAGGGCGTGCCCGGCAACGCCCACCGCGCGCCCGTGCGGCGGGCGCTGGCCCGCAGCCTCGCCGAGCAGGTCGAGCTGCTGCGGTCGCTGCCGGCGCACCAGCGCGACGCGCTGCGGCACCCACCGGCCTGGGCGGTGCACCAGCGCGGGCCGTGGCCGACCCCGCACGACCCCGTCTTCGACTTCTCCACCACCCCGCCCGAGCACGCCTGGCTGGACCGGGTCGCCGCGCGCGCCTCGGCCGTGATCAACCGGGCGGGGGCCCCACAGGCCGAGCGGGTGGTCGGCCACAGCGACTGGTACTGCGGCAACGTCCGCGTCTCCCCCGCCGCTCACGACGACGACGGCCCGCCCGGCACCGCCGAGGTCCGCGTGGTGAGCGCGTGGGACTGGGACAGCGTGGTGGCGGAGTCGGAGGCCGTCATCGCCGGCATGGCCGCCGCGTCCTTCACGGACAGCAGCACCAGCGGCGCGCAGGCGCCGACCCCCGAGGAGGCCGCCGCGTTCCTCGCCGAGCTCGACGCCGCCCGCGAACGCCCCTTCACCGCTGACGAGCAGGTCACCGCAGCGGCGACGGTGGTCTGGACGCTGGCGTACAACGCCCGGTGCCTGGTGGACGTCCACGCGCTCGGTCTCGCCGCCCCGCGGGAGGGGTCCACCCTCGAGGCGCTTGCACAGGACTCGGAGTCCTACCTCGCCCTGCGCTGGTGACCCCTCGGCGCTCAGCGGGTGCGCAGCGGCAGCCAGGCGAGGACGTCCTGGACGGTGCGGTCCCAGTAGCCCCACTCGTGGGTGCCCGGGTCGAACCCGTCGGTGATGTCGAAGCCCCGCTCCCGCGCGGCCGCGGCGAAGCGGCGGTTGGAGTCGAGGAGGCCGTCCTCGGTGCCGCAGCGCACGTAGAACTGCGGCGCGGTGGCGGGGACCACCCTGTCCAGCAGGGCGAACAGGTCGGCCGGGGTCCCGTCCAGCGGCGCGTCGGCCACGTGCGAGAACACGTCGTGCGCGTCGGTGCGCTGCAGCTCGGCGGCGTCGAGCGCACCCGACAGGCTGGCGGCCGCCGCGAAGCGCTCCGGCTGGCGCAGCCCTGACAGCAGCGCGCCGTACCCGCCCATCGACAGGCCCGCCACGAAGGTGTCCTCGCGGGCGTCGGAGACCCGGAAGAACCTCTGGACGACGGCGGGCAGCTCGGCCGAGAGGAACTCCCAGTACGCCCCGGTGTGCGTGCCGTCCAGGTAGAAGCTGCGCGCGACCTGCGGCATCACCACCGCCAGGCCCAGCTCGGAGGCGTACCTCTCGATCGAGGTGCGGCGCACCCACGTGGTGCAGTCGTCGGACAGGCCGTGCAGGAGGTACAGCACCGGCGGCGGCTCGTCACCACCGCTGCCCGCCATCCCGATCTGGGAGTGCGCCGGCTGCGGGAGCACCACCTGCATCGACGTCGAGAGGCGCAGGGCGTCGGAGAAGAAGTCGCAGCGGAGCAGAGCCATCGTCGAGCGCCCCTCGTCGGTCGGGTCGGTTCGTCCCATCAGACCAGAGGCGGACCAGTGCGCCGCGGGGACTCCCGCGCCGCCGGCGGAGCTCGGCGGTGCAGAACAGGGTCGGGGGAGCCCGGATCCTGACCCTGTTCTGCACCGCGGTGGACGACAGGCGGCCCGACGCACCGTCAGGGACTAGACCGCACGGGACCCGTCACGGGCGGCCGGGGGCGGCGGGACCGCCCGCAGGTCCTCCGCCCGGCCCGCCGCCCGCCGCGCCGCCCGGGCCAGAGCCCGGGCCGAAGCCCGGTCCGGCCGGTCCGCCTGCGGCGTCCTGCCCCGGCGCTGGTGGTCCGGCCGGCTGCTGCCCGCCGTCCGCACCGGGCCCCGGCACCGCCTCCGAGCCGTCGGGGGAGCCGGCACCGGCCCCGCCCGTCTCCACGCGCACCGAGCCCTGCGGCTGCCCGTTCCCCGCCGTCGTCCCCGTCGTCCCCGTCGTCCCCGGATACGTCTGGGTGGTGCTGGTCTGCAGCGGCGAGGACTGCGGCCCGCTGGCACCTGCGCCCAGCACCGCGCTCGCCCCACCCGCACCGGCCAGCAGCACCAGTCCGACCACCAGGCCCGCCGGCACGCGCGCCCTCCGGGCCCGCCCGGCGCCGCGGCGGACCGCGCGCCAGGCCCCGCCGTGCGTGCGAGAGCTCAGCACGCTGCCGTCCACCACGGGCGGCGGCCCGGCCGGCGCGGACTGCCGGCGCAGCTCGTCGAGGTCGAGGTCGAGGGTGTCGTGGCGCCAGTCCGGCGGCGGCAGCGAGTCGGCCCGCTCCTCGGCCAGGTGGCGCTCCCGGTCCGCGCGCAGCTGGTCCAGCGGGTCCCGCCCGTCCGGTCGGCCGTGGTCAGCAGCCACCGCTCGTCCCTCCGTCCGTGGTCGTGGTGGTGGAGCCGCCGCTGGCGGCGGCCTCGAGGTCGGCGCGCACCGCGGGCAGCGTGAGCGCGTACCCGGTGCCGTCGCCGGTCAGGCCCACGGCGTTCACCACGCCGATGACCGTGCCGGAGGTGTCGAGCAGCGGGCTGCCGCTGTTGCCGTGCCGCACCTCGGCGGCCAGGCGGAACGCCTCGCGCACCCCCGGCATGAGCCCGGCGGACTCGGTGCCCTCGGCGACCGGGAGCCGCTGCAGCACCACGGCGCCGGTGGCGGTCAGCGGACCGCCCTCGGGGTGCCCGAGCACCACGGCCGGGGTGCCGTTGGCCGCGTTCCCGCTGGCCAGGGTGAGGGCCGGTCCGGCCTTCCCGTCCACGGCGAGCACCGCGACGTCGGCGGTCGGGTCGTCGACGACGACGCGGGCCGCCTGGCTGCCCTGCTGCCCCTGCACCGTGACGCGCGTGGCGGAGCCGACGACGTGCGCGTTGGTGACCACGAAGCGCTGACCGGAGCTGGAGGCGGCGTAGAAGCCGGTGCCTTGGGAGGTGCGTCCTGCGGTGCAGGTGGGGGCCTGGACCTCCACCACGCTGGCGGCTGCCCGCTCGCCCACGGAGCGCAGCGACGACCCGCTCGGGGCGTCGGCCGCGGCACCGGCCGGTGCGGGCACGAGGGCGAGCAGGTCGTCACCAGCACCCGTGGGCAGCGCCGTGCGCACGTCGTCGACCACGCTGCGCGCGGGCGGCACCACGTCCGCGAGGTCGGAGACCACGCTGCTGCGGGCCACCGCGCTGGACGGCGGCGCGAACGCCAGGACCAGCCCCGCCAGGGCCGAGCACACCACCAGGGCGACGACGGCGCGCACGCCCGCCCCGGCGGTCCGGTCGAGCAGCCCCAGGTGCAGCCGCGACAGGCCCCGTCCGAGCAGGTCGCCGACGGCGCCGCCGAGCGCGGACCCCACGAGGGCGCCGCCGAGCACGCACGCGGCCACGAGCAGCAGGTGCACCAGCGCGGACAGGTGCCCGCCCACCAGCCACGCCGACAGCGCGAGACCCACCACGGCGCCGGCCACCAGGCCGGCCAGGGAGAGCACCGAGCGGCTGGCACCCGTGCGCCACCCGGCCCGGGCCCCCAAGAGCACCGCCGCCACCACGAGGACGGCGACGGCGACGTCGAGCAGCGTCTGCGACGAGGGCGCGGTCACCGGGGCCGCCGTCGTCGAGCGGAAGGCGTCTGGTCCATGGCAGGAGCCTGCGCCCCGCCTCTGAAGCGGACCTGAAGCCACCGGGACCGGCCTGGCTGGGAAGTTCCCGAGTCGGCCACGCGCCCCGCCCCCAGCCGTGACCATGGTCGGGTGGCCGCAGACCCGCACGAGCACACCGGGCACTCCGGGCACACCGGGCACGGGCACACCCGTCCCGACGGCAGCCGCCCCGGCGACGACGTGCGGGTGGGCACGACCGCGCGACGCGTCGTCGTCGTCCTCGCGGTGCTGTGCGCTCTCGCCTCGGCGGTGGGGGTGGCGCTGCTGTGGCCCCCCTCGGGCACGCTGGAGGAGCTCCGCACCCAGGTCAGCGCGGGCGGGTCGGTCATCACCGACGTCGAGGCGCGCGCCGACTCCCTGCAGCAGAAGCAGTGCCCGGGCACCACGCTGGACCGGCTGCCCAACGGCACCGTCCCCGCCACCGCGAGCTGCCCGACGCTGACGGCCACCGTGCTCCAGGGCCCCGCGAAGGGCCAGCAGGTGCAGGTGGACGTGCCCGCGCAGGTGGCCGAGGGCGGCATCAGCCCCGGTGACCGGGTGGACCTGGGCTACTTCCCGCCCACGCCCGGCAACGACGCGACCTGGCAGTGGGTGGACTTCTCGCGCACCCGCCCGCTGGGCCTGGCCGTGGGGGCGTTCGCCCTGCTCACGGTGCTGGTAGCCCGCAAGCGCGGCGCGGCGGCGCTCGGGGGGATGGTGCTGGCCGCCGCCGTGCTGGCCTTCTTCATGATCCCCGCCCTGCTCGCGGGGAAGCCGCCGCTGCTGGTGTCGGTGGCGGGCTGCACGGCGATCATGTCGGTGGTGCTCTACCTGACGCACGGGTTCAGCCTGCGGACGGCCGCGGCGCACCTGGGCACGGTGAGCGGCCTGCTGCTGGTGGGGGTGGCCGCGCACGTCATGGTCGGGGCGACGCACCTGCAGGGCCTGTCCGACGAGGACTCCGCCTACCTGGGCCAGCTCACCTCGATGAGCACGCTGCGGGGTCTGGTGGTGGCCGGGATCGTGCTCGCGGGCGTGGGGGTGCTCAACGACGTCACCATCACCCAGGCCTCCGCGGTGTGGGAGGTCCGCGAGCACGCCCCCGGCGCCTCGTTCACCACGCTGGTCCGCTCCGGCATGCGCGTGGGCCGCGACCACCTGGCCTCCACCGTCTACACGGTGGCCTTCGCCTACGCGGGGGCCGCGCTGCCGGTGCTGGTGATCCTGGCGGTGACCGACCCGCGCTGGATCGACGCGGTGGGCTCCAGCGCGATCGCCGAAGAGGTCATCAGGACCGCCCTGGGCGGCGCGTGCGTGGCCCTGTCGGTGCCCATCACGACGGCGGTGGCGGCGGCCGCCGTGGCCCGCGCGTCGGTGCAGCGCCCGGCTCGCGGTGCGGTCGAGCTGCCGGAGACCCGTGCGGCCACGGGTGCTGAGCCCGCTGGTCCGCCCGCGGGTGCGGAGGTGCCGTGGGAGCTGTCCCCGCGGCAGGTCGTGGTGCCGCAGCCCCTCGGACGGCGAGCACAGCGGGCCGCAGAGGAGCAGGCACGTCGTCAGCGCCGCTGAGGGCGCCGAGGTGGGCCACCCAGGTGGCGAGGTGCTCGCGCCGGGCGGCGTCGAGCTGGCCGAGCCAGACCACCGCGTCGGGCCGCTCACGGCCCTCGGCTCGCTGGCCGACCGCTGCCACGGGCGCCTGCGCGCAGCCGCCGACGCAGGGGCTGGAGACCAGCACCCCGCCGCGGGAGGCGCGGACGGCCTCCCGCAGCGAGGCGCCCACCGGGTCGTCCTCGCCGTCCAACCGCCGCAGGGCGGCGCACCGGTGCCCGGTGCACACCGCCACCAGCGGCCCCGCCGGCGACACGGCTGACGGGGAGGACGGGGACGACGACGGGGACGACGACGACGGGGGCGTGGTCACCGGCGGTCGGCGGGCCGCTGCCCGTAGCGGCGGCGGAAGCGCTCCACGCGGCCCTCGGAGTCGAGGACGCGCGAGCGGCCGGTCCAGAACGGGTGGCTGGCGGAGGAGACGTCCACGTCGATGACGGGGTACGTGCTCCCGTCCTCCCACTCGACGGTGCCCTTGGCCCGGGACACCGCGGTGGACCGGGACAGGAAGGCCGTCCCCGCCGTGGCGTCGCGGAACACGACGGGGCCGTACTCGGGATGCAGGTCCTTCTTCACGCGGGTCTCCTCCTACCAGCTGGACTTGGTCACACCGGGCAGCTCGCCCGCGAGCGCCTGCTCGCGCAGCCGGACGCGGGAGAGCCCGAACTTCCGGTAGTAGGCGCGGGGGCGGCCGTCGACGGCGTCGCGGTTGCGCAGCCGGGTGGGGCTGGCGTCGCGCGGGAGGCGCTGGAGGGCGGCGCGGGCTTCGGCGCGCTGCTCCTCGGTGGCGCTGGCGGCGGTGGACAGGCGCTTGAGCTCGCCGCGCCGCTCCGCGTACCGCGCGACGACCTCGCGGCGCTGGGCGTCCTTGGCGATCTTGCTCTTCTTGGCCATCTCAGCGCTCCTCGCGGAAGTCGACGTGGCGGCGCACGACGGGGTCGAACTTGCGCAGGACCATCCGCTCGGGGTCGTTGCGGCGGTTCTTGCGCGTCACGTACGTGTAGCCCGTGCCCGCGGTGGAGCGGAGCTTGATGACGGGGCGGACGTCCTGGGTCTTCGCCACGGTCAGCGCACCTCCCCGCGGGCGGCGAGGTCGGCGACGACGGCGTCGATGCCGCGCCTGTCGATGACCCGCATGCCGGCGGGCGTGAGGTCCAGGCGGACGTGCCTGCCCAGGGACGGCACCCAGTAGCGCTTGGACTGCGTGTTGGGCTCGAAGCGGCGCTTGGTGCGCCGGTGGGAGTGGGAGATGGCGTGGCCGGAGCGCCCGCGGCGCCCGGTCACCTGGCAGGGACGGGTCATGGCTGCTCGCCCCTCAGCCCTGGCGCGCCTTGAAGCGCGGGTTGAGCTTGTTGATGACGTAGAGGTGGCCGCGCCGGCGGACCACCTTGGAGCCGGGCTGGCGCGCGAGCGAGCGCAGCGAGGAGCGGACCTTCACGGGTGGCCTCCTGCAGATCGGGGGTTCCTGGCGAGAACGGTTCTCGTCATGTGCCACTCTATGCGAGAACTGTTCTCACTTCGACACCCGGAGGGCCCTGTGACCGCCTCCCGCCTGCCCGTCACCGCCGTGACCGCCGTCGACGCCGCCTCCCGCGACGCCGTGGTGCTCAGCGTCCAGCTCGACGCCCCCGACGCCGTCGTCGTCCGCCACGACCTCACCGGCGCCGGCCGCGGGCTGCTGCGCCGCGTGGTCAGCGACGGCACCGGGGTGCTGGAGGACGTCGCCGTCCCCCTCGAGCACGCCTGCCTGGCCTGCGCGGTCCGCGAGGACCTGCTGCCCACGCTGGTGCGCCTGGCCGAGCTGGGGCGCTGGCGCGCGGCCCTGCTCGCGCTGCCGCTGGCCAGCGAGCCGGTACCGGTGGTGCGCGGCCTGCTGGGGCTGCTCGGCGGCGCCGCCGCGGACCGCGCCGTGCGCGAGCGGCTGCGCCTGGCCGGGGTGGTCTGCGCCGTCGACGGCGCGGTCGCCGAGCGCGACCTCCTCGGGGACGACCTGCTGGACGAGCGCGACCTCGAGCACGGCCCGGACGACGCGCGCAGCGTGGGAGAGGTCCTCGCACGGCAGCTGCGCGGTGCGGACCTCGTGCTCGCTCCCGGCGCCGACCCGCGCACGCACACCCTGCTCGAGCACCTCGCCCTGCCGGGGTCCGTGCAGCTGGACGGCGCCAGCGACCTCGGCGCCGACCAGCTGCTGCTCCCGCGCCACGACCCGGCCGCCTCCCGGCTCTGGGACGACCCCCGTGCGGTGGCGCCCAGCGGCGCCGCGGACGCCCGCGGCGTGTGGAGCCTGGACCTGCACGACTGGCGACCCGCCCACCCCGAGCGCCTCCGCGAGAACCTCGAGGCCCTCGCCAGCGGCCGGCTCGTGGGCCGGGGGCGGTTCTGGCTGCCCTCCCGCCCCGGGACCGTGGGGATGTGGGACGGGGCGGGCGGCCAGCTCAGCGTGGGTGACGCCGGGCCGTGGGCGGCCACGGGCGCGCCGGTGGAGCGCAGCACCCGCCTGGTGGTGACCGGCGTGGAGGAGGACCCCGACCGCGTGCGAGGGGCGTTCGCCGCGAGCCTGCTCACCGAGGCCGAGCTGGCGCGAGGCCTCGCCTCCTGGGCGGGTCGCAGCGACGGCTTCGAGCCGTGGATGGGCGAGGCTGCGGTCGACGGGGCGGTCGACGGGGCGGCTTGACGGCCGAGCGGGGGACACGCCGCTCAGTGCGGGGGTGGACGTGCCGATCTGACCCGCATGAGCAGGGCGGCCACCACCTCCGCGCCAGCGGGGGCGAGCGCGCGTGAGGCCGAGCTGGAGGCCGAGCTCGCCCTGTCCCGCCGCGAGGCCCTCGAGGCGCACAGCGCCGCGACCCGCGTGGTGCGCTGCCTCACCGCCATCGCCCAGCCCACCGCCACGCCGGAGGCCGTGCTGACGGCGGCCCTCGCCGCGATGGCGGAGGCCTTCGGCGCGGAGGTCGCCTGCCTGGTCCGCTCCGCGTGGGACTGCGGCAGCGGCGCACCCGTCCACGTCGCCTTCTCCCCCACCGGCGCCGCTCTCGGCAGCGGCCAGGAGCTGCACGGGCTGCCGCGGGAGCTGGCCCCCTGGGGGGCGGGCCTGCCGCGGGCCACCGGCTGGGCGGCCCCGACGCCGCTGCTCGTCGCCGGCAGCCCCGTGCGCTCCGGTGCGCGCCTGGTGCCGGACCCGGACGACCCCACCGCCGTCGCGGTGCTGCTGCTGCGCGCGGACCCCGCGCCCTTCTCCGACGTCGAGCTGGACCTGCTCGCCTCCCTCGCCGACCGCCTCCACAGCGCCGCGCGAGCCGCGGAGGGCCGCCGCTGCGCCGAGCTGCTGGCGCGCTCCGGAGCGCAGTGGGGCGGGCACCGCACGCCGCTGACCCCCGACGTCGCCGCCCTGCTGGCCGAGCTCACCGGCGCCACCTGGGCCGGGCTGCTGGAGACCACCGCGCAGGGCGGTGCCGTGCTGCGCGCGCAGGCGGGTCCCCTGGGCGGGACGGTCCCGCCCGGGTGGTCACCACCCTCCCCCGGCGGTGCCGGGGACACCCGGTCCCTGGTGGTCCACGACCTGGCCGCGGCCCCCGGCTCCCCCACCCCGGCCGTCCCGCCGGTCCCCGGCGCCGTCAGGTCCCTGCTGCACGTCCCGGTGGTCGTCGACGGTGCCGCCCAGGCCCTGCTCGTGGCCGTGCACGAGATCCCGGGCGCCTTCTCGGCCACGGTGGCGGAGGCCACCACCACGCTGGCCAGCTCGGTGGGCGCCACGCTGGTCACCTCGCGCCTGTACGAGGAGCTGGAGCGCAGCGAGGAGCGCTCGCGCCACCGCGCCACCCACGACGACCTCACGGGCCTGCCCAACCGCGCGGTGGTGCGGGCCCGACTCGAGGCGCTCCTCGCCGCCGGGGAGCCCGGCCCGCCGGACCGCGTCGGCGTGCTCTTCTGCGACCTCGACGACTTCAAGGTGGTCAACGACCGGCTCGGCCACGACGCCGGCGACCAGCTGCTGCGCGCCGTCGCCGGGCGCCTGTCCGCGGCGCTGCGCCCGGGCGACCTGCTGGCCCGCCTGGGCGGTGACGAGTTCGTCGTCGTCCTCGAGCGGGTCTCCTCCGCCGAGGAGGTGCAGGCCGTGGGCCTGCGCCTCCTCGAGGCCGTCACCGCGCCCTTCGAGCTGCTGGGCCCCAGCGGCAGTCCGGAGGTGGTGGCGGTGGGCGGCTGCTTCGGCGGAGCCGTGGGCGGTCGCGGCTCCGGTGCGGTGCAGCGGGCCTCCACGCTGCTGCGAGACGCGGACGCCGCGATGTACGAGGCCAAGCGGGCCGGCGGGCGCCGGGTCCGGACCTTCGACGACGCCGCCGCCCGTGCGCTGCACCGGCGCCTCGCCCTGGAGGCGGACCTGCCCGCGGCCGTCGCGTCAGGGGCGCTGCAGGTGCACCACCAGCCGGTCTGGGACCTCGTCGCGGACCGGGCCGTGGGCGTGGAGGCGCTGGTGCGCTGGGAGCACCCCGAGCAGGGGTGGGTCTCTCCGGACGTCTTCGTCCGGATCGCCGAGCGCACCGGCGAGGTGGTCGGGCTCGGCGCGCTCGTGCTGCGGCGCGCGTGCGCGGACCTGTCCGCCTGGGGGCCCGCCGCCGCCCACCTGCGGCTGTCGGTGAACGCCTCCCCCGTGGAGCTGCGGCTGCCCGGCTACGCCGCCGGTGTGCTGGAGGTGCTGGCCGGGCACGGGATCGCCCCGACCCGGCTGGCGGTGGAGGTCACCGAGGGCCTGCCGCTGGACGGTCCCGAGGTGGTGCAGGTGGAGCTGCTGCGCGCCGCCGGGGTGGCGGTGCTGGTGGACGACTTCGGGGTCAGCCACTCCGACCTCGCCCGGCTCAAGACGATGCCCGTGGACGGGCTCAAGATCGACAGGTCGCTCGTGGCGGGCCTCACCACCTCCCCGGACGCGGACCCGCTCGACGCGGCCTTCGTCGAGGCCATCCTCGTGCTGGCCCGCGCCGGCGGGCTCGCGGTGGTCGCCGAGGGCGTGGAGACCACCGAGCAGCGCGACGCGCTGGTGGCGCTCGGCTGCCGCACGGCGCAGGGCTGGCTGACGGGGCGGCCCGTGCCCGCCGACCTGGTGCCGCGGGCGCTGGGGCTCACGGGCCAGACCGGCTGACACCCCCCGGGGGTACCGTTCGCCCCGTGGAGGAGGAAGCGCAGCACGGGTACTCGCACGCCAAGGAGGCGCACCTCAAGCGGCTGCGCCGCATCGAGGGGCAGGTCCGGGGCCTGCAGCGCATGGTCGACGAGGACCAGTACTGCATCGACGTGCTCACCCAGGTGTCAGCCGCCACCAAGGCGCTGCAGCAGGTGGCGCTCGGGCTGCTCGAGGAGCACCTGTCCCACTGCGTGGTCGACGCCGCCCGGCGCGGTGGCCCCGAGGCCGAGGAGAAGGTCCGCGAGGCCTCCGCGGCCATCGCCCGCCTCGTCCGCTCCTGACCCGCCCGGCCGCTGCAGGGTGTCAGCGGCCAGGGCTAGCGTTCCCGCCACGAGACGCACACCGAGGTGGGGAGAGTCCATGACCGCGCTGGAGGACCGTCCGGGCACCGCGCTGCTGGTCGTCGACGTGCAGGCCGACGTCGTCGGCGGGGCACTGCGGCGTGACGAGGTGGTGAGCGCCATCGCCGGCCTCGTCGAGCGCGCCCGCTCCGAGGGCGTCCCGGTCGTGTGGGTGCAGCACTCCGACGAGGGCCTGCCCGAGGGCAGCGACGGGTGGCGGATCGTCGAGGAGCTGCAGCCCGCCGGTGGCGAGCCCGTCGTGCACAAGCGCTACGGCGACAGCTTCGAGGCCACGGACCTCGAGGAGGTGCTGGCGCAGCGGCGGGTGGGCCGGCTCGTGGTGACCGGCGCCGAGACCGACGCCTGCATCCGCTCCACCCTCCACGGCGCCTTCACGCGCGGCTACGACGTCACGCTCGTCGCGGACGCGCACACCGCAGGCGACAAGACCGCCTGGGGCGCCCCGCCGGTGGCCGACGTCGTCGCGCACACCAACCTCTACTGGCAGTTCCAGCGAGCGCCCGGCCGCACCGCTGAGGTCGTCCCCGCTGCGGACGTCTCGCTGGGGTCCGGCGCGGCGGGAGCGTGATGACCCGACGCGGCCTGCTGGCCGTCTCGGCGGCCGCGGGGTCCGCGGTGCTGGCCGCCTGCGGCTCGACCAGCACCCCGTCGCCCCCACCGACGACGACGCCCGCGACGTCGGCAGCTCCGCCGCCGCCCACGAGCAGCCCCCCGCCCACCGGCGCCACCACGGGCCAGGGGCCGCGGGTGCTCACCGACCTGCCCTACGCGGCGGCGGTGGAGCGGGCGCACCTGGTGGACCTCTACCTGCCGGACCCCTCGGTCACGCCCGGCCCGTGGCCGGTGGTGCTCTTCTTCCCCGGATCGGCCTGGCGCAGCGGTGACGCCAAGGGCGGTCCCACCGAGCTGTCCGGCGGGACGACCGCGGCGCTGCTGGCGCAGCGGTGGGGGCCGGCGGGGTTCGCCGTGGCGGGCGTCAACGTGCGCAGCAGCGCGCAGGCGGTCTTCCCCGGCCCGCTGCACGACGCGAAGGCCGCGGTGCGGTACCTGCGCTCGCGCGCGGCCGAGCTGGGCCTCGACCCCGCCCGCTTCGCCACGATGGGGACCAGCAGCGGCGGGTGGTGCGCGTCCATGACCGGGCTGGTCAGCGGCGTGGCCGACCTCGAGGGCGCTGACCTGGGCCACGCCGACCAGAGCAGCGCGGTGCAGGCCGTGGTGGACCTCTTCGGCCCCACCGACTTCACGGCCATGGACTCCCAGCTCGTGCCCGGGGGCCAGACCCACGACGGCGCCGACTCCGCAGAGTCCGCGCTCATGGGCTTCCCGATCCAGTCCGATCCCGAGGCCACCCACCGCGCGGACCCGACCCGGTACGTCACCGCTGGCAGCCCCCCGCTGTGGGTCGCCCACGGCACCGCGGACGAGCTGGTGCCGCCCGGCCAGTCCGAGCTGCTCTTCGCCGCGTGCGAGCGCGCGGGCGCCAGCGCCACGCTCACCCTCGTGGCCGGGGCGGGGCACACCGACGCCTACCTCGCGAACGGCGCCCCCGACCGCGAGGTCCGCACCACCCGCGCCGGCCGGACCTCCAGCGGCACCGATCCCGACCCCACCTACGACGCCGTGCTCGCGTTCCTGCGGAGCGCCCTGGGCTGACGACGACGAAGGGCCCGGCCTGCTGGCCGGGCCCTTCGACTGCTGTGCGCCCCCTGGGACTTGAACCCAGAACCCGCGGATTAAGAGTCCGCTGCTCTGCCAATTGAGCTAGAAGCGCGTGGTGCGGAGAACACACTACCAGCCCTGCGCCGGTGCGCACCGAGGGGTGCCCAGCCGGAGCAGCGCGGGGTCAGCGCGGCTCGAGGCGCAGCACCAGACCGTCCCGGGCCCGCAGCGTCACCAGGGCCTCGAGCACGGGCTCACGTCCGGGGACGGGACGCACGGCGCGGTCGCGCAGCAGCGCGGCCAGCACCAGCACCGCCTCCGTGAGGGCGAAGTCCCGTCCGATGCACAGCCGCGCTCCGGCGCCGAACGGCAGGTAGGCGCCGCGCGGCACCTCCGGGCCCTCCCCGGTGAACCGGCCCGGGTCGAAGCGCTCGGGGTCCGCGTGGGCGTCAGCGCGCCGCTGCAGCAGCCACGGGCTGACGATCACCAGGGTGCCGGCGGGCACGGACACGCCGTCCACGACGTCGTCGGACTCCGAGCGGCGGGTGACCACCCACGCGGGCGGGTAGAGCCGCAGCGACTCGTCCACCACGGCGCGGGTCCACGTGAGCTCGCGCAGGTCCTCCCAGGTCGGCGCCCGCAGCGCGGCCGGACCAGCCGGGTCCGCCGGGTCCGCCGGGTCTCCCGGGTCTCCAGGGCCGCCGAGGACGCGGTCCAGCTCGTCGTGCACCCGCTCCTGGGCCCGTGGGTGCTGCGCCAGCAGGTGCAGGGTCCACGTGAGGCAGGAGGCGACCGTCTCGTGGCCGGCGATGACCATGGTGACCAGTTCCCCGCGCACGGCCTCCGGGGGCAGCCGGCCCTCGTCGACGGCAGCGAGCAGGAGGCCCAGCAGGTCCTCCCCGAGCTCCCCGGCGGCGCGGCGGCGCGCCACCACCCGCTCGACCACCTCGTCCATGACGCGGTTGGCGCGGCGCAGGCGGCGCCGCGAGGGCGTGGGCAGCCAGCCCGGCACAGGCGTGCGGGCCCGGGAGACCACCACGCCGAGGGCCTCCAGGACGGCGGCGACCACGCGCTCGCCGTCGTCGACGCCCTCCGCGGTGACGTCACCGCCGAAGAGGGTGCGGCCCACCACCTCGAGCGTCGCCTGCAGGGCCGCGGCGTCGACGTCGACGAGACCGCCGCCGGCCGCGTCCCAGCGGGAGCGCAGGCGCTCGGCGGCCGCCACGGACTGCTCCGCGACGGCGACCAGGCCAGAGCGGTGGAACGCCGGCTGCGCCACGCGGCGCGCCTCGCGCCAGGCGCTGCCGTCGCTGGTGAGCAGGCCGCTGCCGGTGACCAGCGACAGCGCCCCGTACTGGACGGTGCGCTTGCTCCAGTTCCCCGCGTTCTCCACCAGCACGCGGCGCGCCCCCGCGACGGTGTTGACCAGCAGGACGGGGGTGCGCGGCAGGGGGAAGGCCACGTGGTCGCCCCAGCGCTGCACGGCGCCGCGCAGGTAGCCCAGCGGGTCCCGGCGGATGCCCAGCAGGTCGCGCAGCATGTCCCGCGGCAGGGGTCCCGGTGCGTCCAGCACCGTGTAGCGCGCGTTGGGGCGGGCGGCGCCCGGCTGCGCGCTCAGAGGTACAGGCCGGTGGAGCCGGCCTCCACGCGGGGAGCGGCCACGGCGTGCAGGTCGCGCTCGCGCAGCAGCACGTAGTCGCGCCCTGACAGCTCCACCTCGGCGCGGTCCTCCGGGTCGAAGAGCACCCGGTCCCCCAGCTGCACCTGCCGGACGTGCTGGCCGACGGCCGCCACCTCGCCCCAGGAGAGGCGCTTGCCGACGGCGGCCGTGGCGGGGATGACGATGCCGGAGCCTGAGCGGCGCTCACCGGCCTCGCGGTCCAGGGCCACCAGCACCCGGTCGTGCAGCATCCGGATCGGCAGGCGCCCGTCGTCGCCGGTGGCGGCGGGTCCGGCGGCGGGTCCAGTGGGCGGGCTCGCGGGCGTGGTGCTCACCCGCCGACGCTACCGCCGGCGGGTGAGCCCCCAGGACCGCCGTCCACAGGTCAGGGGGCGTCAGTGGCGGCGCTTGACCGCCAGGCCCGTGAACAGGCCCACCACCGCGACGACGGCCCCGCCGACGGCGGCCAGCCGCTCGACGCGCAGCGCGCCGTCACCGTCGAGCACCAGCTCCTTGGCCTTCGTCTTCGCGCTCTCCACGCCCTGCTGCGCCAGCGCCTTCGGCGCGACACGGGCGGCGAGCTCGTCGACGGTGGCGGCGAGGTGCTGCTGGTGGAGGCTGATCTCGCGCTCGAGGCGCGCGGGCTCGTCGGGCGGGACGCTCATGGTCGGGACGCTAGTGGCAACAGCGACCCGCGGCAGCCCCGGCCCACCTGCTCGGACGCGTCATCGCCCGACCGGGCCGCGTCCGTTAGCCTCGGCGCGTGGCCGATCGCCTCGAGCCGGGTGACCTCGCCCCGGACTTCACGCTCCCCGCGACGCACGGCGGCAGCTGGACGCTCTCCGAGCACCGCGGCCGCTCCGTCGTCGTCTACTTCTACCCCGCGGCGGGCACGCCGGGCTGCACCACGCAGGCCTGCGACTTCCGCGACAACCTCGGCTCCCTGGGCGCCGCGGGCTACGACGTGGTGGGGGTCTCCCCCGACCCGCTGCCCAAGCTCGAGGCGTGGTCGGCCGAGGAGCAGCTGCCCTTCCCGCTCGCCAGCGACACCGAGCGCGGCGTGGTCCAGCGCTGGGGCGCGTGGGGCGAGAAGACGATGTACGGCAAGACCACCACCGGCCTCCTGCGGTCCACCGTCGTGGTCGGCCCGGACGGTGTGGTGACGCACGCGTCCTACAACGTCAAGGCCACCGGCCACGTGGCGCGGCTGCGCAAGGAGCTCGGCGTCGACTGACCCACCAGCACCCCGCCGGTGCGCCGGCGGGGTGGGCGCGAGTGGTGAAACTGGCAGCCACGCAGGGTTTAGGTCCCTGTGCCTCCGGGCGTGCGGGTTCGAGTCCCGCCTCGCGCACCAGACCCCCGCGGACCGGCCGCGTCAGCGTGGTCAGCGTGGTCAGCGCTCGCGCTGCGGCGTCCGGACCGCCACCGGCAGCGCGGGCTCCCGCAGGTCCACCACCAGCGGCTGGGCCGCAGCCGTCCGGCCCACCGGGCCCCGGCGCGCCAGCCTCATCGCAGGGGCCTCCACGACGACGAAGGACGCCCAGGCGACCGGCGTCACGACCACCAGCGCGACCAGCACGAAGACCAGCGGCGGGACGTGCCGGTGCAGGCCCGCGGCCACCAGCAGCTGCTGGACGGCGAAGCCGTACACGTACACCCCGTAGGACAGGTCCCGACGGGCCCCGACCCGCGCCAGCGGCAGCACGACCGAGGCGGCGAGCAGCAGGAGGGTCAGCGGGAGCGCGGCCAGCGGACCGGCTGTGCCGGTGATCACGACCCCGGCCAGGACGACGGCGGAGACGCCGGAGGCAGCGCCGAGAGGCAGGCGGTGTGAGAGCAGCAGGAGCACCGCACCCGCCATGAACGCACTCACCATCTGCAGCGGGCGCTCGAGCACCGCGGGCCCGGGCTGCCCCAGCGCGTGGAGCACCGCGGCCAGGGCCGTCGTCGCCCCGAAGGCTGCCACGACGGCCGGCGTCAGCAGCCGTCGCGGCAGGAGGCTGACCCCCACTCCGACGAGCAGGTAGCACCCCGCCTCCCAGAACAGGGTCCACAGGGAGCCGTTCAGCGCCGGGTAGGGCGCACCGGACAGGACCGCGCCGATGCTGGGCTGCACCAGGCCGGGAGGGGCGTACGGGTACAGGGCAGCGTTCCGCACCACGTAGGTCGCGGCGCTCGCCGCGTCCCACCCGCCCGTCCCGAGCACGGCGATCACCGGGGCGACGACGAACGCGGTGACCACGAGGCAGACGGCGAAACCCGGCACGATCCGCAGAGCCCGGGCCAGGTAGTACCGGCCCGCGCTGGTCCGCAGCCGGCTCCCCGTGATGAGGAACCCCGACAGGCCGAAGAACCCCAGCACCGCCCAGGCGCCGAGGTTGGCGCCCCCCAGCTGCGGCTCGTCGCCGTACCCGCCGAGCACCCACGTGTGCGAGACGATCACCACCACGGCCAGCGCGAGGCGGATGGCGTTCAGCGCGTTGCGGCGCGGGTCGAAGCGGTCGGCGAGCGCAGCTCGCCGGGCCGACGGAGCCCCGCACCGGGGCGTGGGCACCGCGGCGGACCCGGGCTCGCGCATCTCGACCTGCTCTCGCTGTCGTCGGCCGTGCCCCGAGCCCGTGACGCAGCGCCGGAGCAGTCCCGAGAGACGCTACGGGTGACACCCGTGGGCGATGTCCGGTTCGCACCGATCCGCTGACCCCCGCGCGAGGGCCACCGCCCTCGTCGGGGCGGTCTCAGGCGGCCAGGCGCACCACGTCGTCGAGGTAGCACTCCAGCTCGCCCTGGGTGCTGCCCGCCGCTCCCTGCACGTCGATCACCGCGGTGGCGCCGGGGGCGACCTGCGCGACCTGGCCCGCCGCCCGTCCGACGACGTTCCCCTCGAGGTCGTCGAAGCCGACGGCCACCGTGTACGAGGCCGGTGCGCCCGTGGAGTTGGTGACCGTCACCGAAGCCGTCAGGGCGCCGGCGTCGTCCTGCTGGCAGGTGTCCAGGACGGCGTCGTCCCAGGCCTGCGCACCACCAGCGGCCCCCGTCTCCTCAGTGGGCCCCGTCTGCTGGTCCGCGTCCTGTGCCGGGTCCTGTGCCGGGTCCGCGGTGACAGCCGGGTCCGCCGTGGGAGCTGCGTCCGCGCCCTGCGCCGACACCACTGGGTCCTCGGTCACCGCAGGGGCGCTCGTGGCGCCCCAGAGCAGGGAGGCGCCGAGCACGAGCACCACGGCGGTCGCGACCGCGCTCAGGCCGCTCACGACCACGCCCGCCACGGCCAGACCTCGGCCGGCCTTGCCGCCGGGTCGGGTGTGCAGGATGCCGACGATCGACGCGACCAGGCCCACCGGCCAGAACACGAAGGCGGCGACCAGCCCCACCACCGCGGCCACCGAGGTCGCGCCGCGGGCAGGCGCCCCCGGCGCGGGGGCGGTGGGGTCGGGCTGCTCGAGGTCAGTGGACACGGGTCTCCTCAGGGGTGTTCACACGCGGCTGGGCGCCGCCTGTGGATCTTCTGGGGGATCGTGGCAGAGGAGCTCCCGGGGCCAGTCCGGCCCAGCGCCGTGCGGGCGGGCGCGCAGCGCTGCGTCAGCGGTCCGCTACGACGCGCAGCGCCAGCAGGGCGACGTCGTCCTCGGGCTCCGCGGGCAGCACGCGCGCGAGGACGGCGTCGCACAGCTCCTCCAGGGGCAGGTGCCCCTCGGCCTCCAGCGCGGCCCGCAGCTCCTCCAGGCCCACGTCCAGCGACGTGCCGCGGCGCTCCACCAGCCCGTCGGTGAACAGGAGCACGGTGCTGCCGAGGGGCAGCTCGGTCGTCCTCTCGCGGCGGGTGGTGGCCGGGTCGATGCCCAGCAGCAGGTCGGTGTCGGCGTCCTCCAGCACCACCGCGGTGCCGTCCGGTCGGCGCAGCAGCGGCGGCGGGTGGCCGGCGTTGGACCAGACCAGGCGGCGCGGCGCGTCCGCGGGGACGCCGTCGCAGCCCGGGCGCGGGTCGAGCCGGGCGACGACAGCCGTGGCCGAGGTGGCCAGCTCCAGGCCCTCGACCGCCTCGTCCACGCACGTCAGCACGCGCGCGGGCCGGTGCCCGGTGGCGTGCGCGATACCGCGCACCAGCCCCCGGACCTGCCCCATCGCCGCCGCCGCGCGGGAGTCGTGCCCGATGACGTCCCCGATGACCAGCACGGTGCTGCCGTCGCGCTGGCGGAAGGCGTCGTACCAGTCCCCGCCGATCCTCGCCTCGACGGCGGCGCTCACGTAGCGGACGGCCAGCTCGACGCCGGGCGGGCTCGGCGGGGCGGTGAGGAGGCTGCGCTGCAGCGCGGAGCTCAGCTCCGCCTGCTCCCCGTAGAGGCGCGCGTTGTCGAGCGCGAGCCCCGCGCGGCGCGCCACCTCGCGGGCGGTGTCGAGCTCGGCGTCGGTGCGCACGGCCGCCGGGTCGGTGCGGACCAGCGCCATCGCCCCGAGGGTGCGTCCCGCGGCGCTGAGCGGCACCACCAGCACCGACGCCGGGGCGAGCACCTCCAGGAGGGCGCGGGCGTCGTCGTCGCCCACCCAGTCCTGCAGGGGCGGGAGGGCGGGGACGAACACCTCGCGCCCGGTGCGCAGGCAGACCGCGATCGCGGCCTCGCGGCTCATGGTGGCCGCCTGGTAGCTGGCGTAGCGCTCCAGGACCGGGTCGAGCTCGGGGTCGCGGTGGGCGAAGCCCAGCGTGCGCCGCAGCCGGCCCGTCTGGACCAGCGTGACCGTGCACCAGTCCGCCAGCTCGGGCACCACGAGGTGCGCAAGCTCCCCCACGGCGATGCCCTGGTCGGAGCCGTGCGCGAGGAGCTCGCTGACGGCCCCGAGCAGCTCCAGGCGCCGCACGGTGCGGACCAGCTCCTCCTGGGCGCGGCGCCGCTCGGTGACGTCGATGAGGTGCACGTGGAGCACGTCGCCCTCGGGCACCACGTGCACCGACAGCCACCTCTGGACGGTGGTGCCCCAGGCCTCGAAGGCCAGCGGTGAGCCCGTGCGGCGCGCCTCGGCGTAGGCCGGGCCGAAGTCGTGGTCGCGCGAGTGGGGGAAGAAGTCCCACAGCGACCTGCCGAGGACCTGCTCGCGCGGCACCCCGATGAGGGCCTCCGCGGGCCGGTTCATGCCGGTGACGCGGTCCTGGGGGTCGAGCCGGACCCACGACGGCGCGACGGCGTCGGGGAGGTCGTCAGGACCGTGGTGCTGGTCGGGCACGCCGCCTCCTCCCAGTCGTCGGTGCGGTCGTCGGTGCGGTCGTCGGTGCGGTCGTCGGTGCGGTCGTCGGTGCGGTCGTCGGTGCGGTGGTCGTGCCGTGACGACGCGGGGCCCCCGGGAACCGACCCATCCTGCCAGCGCGGGGCTCACCAGCGCCCCAGGTCCGACCGTACGGCCGAACGGCGCCTCAGCCGGCGGCGGCGCGGACGGCCCGCACCAGGTGGGGCGCCAGCGCCCGGAACGCCTGGCCGCGGTGGCTGACGGCGTCCTTCTGCTGCGGCGACAGCTCCGCGCAGCTGACCTGCGAGCCCACCGGCACGAGCACCGGGTCGTACCCGAAGCCGCCCGCCCCGCGCGGCTCCCGCGCCAGGGTCCCGCGCAGCTCACCCAGCTCCACGTGCTCCTGGCCGTGCGGGGTCACCAGCGCGGCGGCGCACACGAAGGCCGCGCCGCGGTGCTCGTCCGGGACGTCGGCGACCTGGGCCAGCAGCAGCGCCAGGTTGGCGGCGTCGTCGCCGTGGCGGCCGGCCCACCGGGCGGAGAAGATCCCCGGCGCGCCGCCGAGGACGTCGACGGCGATGCCCGAGTCGTCGGCGACGGCCAGCAGCCCGGTGGCGGCGGCCACCGCACGGGCCTTGAGCAGGGCGTTGCCGGAGAAGGTCACCTCCGTCTCGGGGACCTCGGGGACCTCCGGCAGCGACGGGTCGCCCACGGCGAGCAGCTCCACCCGCACGCCGGCGGGCAGCTGCGGCGCGAGGATGGCGCGCAGCTCCCCGACCTTGTGGGCGTTGCGCGTGGCGAGCACCACGCGCACCGGCCCGTCGTCGTGGTGGCCGTGCTCGCGGTCGGCTGCAGCACCGCCGCCCTCCCCCGGCGCCCCGCTCACAGCCCCAGGGCCTCGCGCTGCAGGCGCGTCAGCTCGGCGCAGCCGCCGGCCGCCAGCTCGAGCAGGGCGTCCAGCTCGGCCTTGGCGAACGGCTCCCCCTCGGCGGTCCCCTGCACCTCCACGAACCGCCCGTCGCCGGTCATGACGACGTTCATGTCGGTCTGGGCGCGGACGTCCTCGACGTACTCCAGGTCGAGCACCGGCTGGCCCCGGTCGATGCCCACGCTGACCGCGGCCACGGAGCCGCGCAGCGGGTCCTTGCGCACGAGACCCTTCTCCCGCGCCCAGGTCACTGCGTCGTGCAGGGCCACGTAGGCGCCGGTGATGGCGGCCGTGCGCGTGCCGCCGTCCGCCTGCAGCACGTCGCAGTCGAGGACCACGGTGTTCTCGCCGAGCTTGGTCACGTCCACGGCGGCGCGCAGCGAGCGGCCCACCAGGCGGCTGATCTCCTGCGTGCGCCCGCCGACCTTGCCCTTGACGGACTCGCGGTCGCTGCGGGTGTTCGTGGCGCGCGGCAGCATGGCGTACTCGGCGGTCACCCACCCGGAGCCGCTGCCCTTCTTCCAGCGCGGCACGCCCTCGGTGAGCGAGGCGACGCAGAGGACCTTCGTGCGACCGAACTCCACCAGGACGCTGCCCTCGCCGGCCTCCAGGTAGCGGCGCGTGATGGTCACGTCGCGGAGCTGGTCGGGACGTCGTCCACCGGGCCTGCTGGTGCTCTCAGCCATGCTCCCGAGCCTAGGACCCGCCCCCGACAGGCCCGGCTCAGAGGTGGTGGACGGCGCCGGGGCGGGCAAGGTCGGCGGGGCCGTCGAAGCGCGACCGGAGCTCGGCGAGCACCGCGCCGGGGTCGGCCCAGGGCGTCAGGTGCGTCGCCAGCACCGACCGCGCACCGGCACGGGCGGCGACGTCCCCGGCCCGGGCGCCCGAGAGGTGGATGCCCCGCTCGAAGGGCAGGTCGTCGGTGAAGCTGGCCTCGGTGAGCAGGAGGTCGGCGTCGGCGGCGAGGTGGTCCAGGCCCGAGCAGTCGTCGGTGTCGCCGGTGTAGGCGAGCACCGCGGTGGCACCACCGCCGGCCTCGGCCGGGCCGGTGACCCGCAGGCCGTACGCCTCCACCGGGTGCTCCACCAGCACCGGCTCCACGGTGAACGGCCCCACCTGCACCGGCGCCCGGTCCGCCCAGGCGCCGACGGCGAACTGCTCGGTCATGCCGGGACCGTCCTCGGGGAGGTCGTAGGCGCGCGCCAGCCGCCCGGCCGCACCGGTGGGTGCCCACAGCGGCATCGGCGCCCGCGGCTCGCCGCGGTGCGCGGCGGGGCCGTGCTTGATCGCCACGTAGAGCGAGCAGGCGTCGAGGCAGTGGTCGGCGTGCAGGTGCGAGAGCAGCACGGCGTCCAGCGCGGTGAGGTCGCCGCCGGGCAGGTGCCGCTGCAGCGGCCCCGAGGCGCCGCTGCCGAGGTCCAGCACCACCCGCCAGGTGCGCCCGTCCGCGGGGTCGTCGGCTTCCAGCAGGTAGCAGGACGCCGGGGAGTCCGGCCCCGGCACGGACCCCGAGCAGCCGATGACGGTCAGCCTCACGTCGTGTCCCCCTCTAGCGGTGGCGCGCCAGCGGCGCGGTGATCTTGGGCAGCAGCCCGGTGTGGAGGACCGTGTGGTGGCGCTCGGCCCGCAGCTGCGCCGGCGCCGCCGTCCCCAGGAACCGGCGCGCCAGCACCGCGAAGCGCTCCGGGTCGGCCGTGGTGAGCCAGCGGTGCTGCGGCTCGGGGAACCCGTCGGGGCGCAGCGCGTCCGCCGCGGTCAGCTCGCGGTAGACCGCCTTGGCGGTCTCCTCGGCGCTGGAGACCAGCGTGACGCCGTCCCCCATGACGTAGGAGATGACCCCGGTGAGCAGCGGGTAGTGCGTGCAGCCCAGCACGAGGGTGTCCACCCCGGCCGCCTGCACCGGCGCCAGCTGCTCGCGCGCCGCCTCCACCAGCTCCGGCCCCGACGTCACGCCCGCCTCGACGAAGTCGACGAAGCGCGGGCACGGCGTCGTCGTCGTCGTGATCCCCGGTGCGGCGGCGAAGGCGTCGGCGTAGGCGCCGGACGTGGCGGTGGCGGCGGTGCAGATGACGCCCACGCGCCCGGTCCGGGTGCTCGCGACGGCCCGGCGCACGGCTGGGCGGATGACCTCGACCACCGGCACCGAGTACCGCTCGCGCGCGTCGTGCAGCACCGCGGCACTGGCCGTGTTGCACGCGATGACCAGCAGCTTCACCCCTGACGACACCAGCTCGTCGAGGCACTCCAGCGCGTAGGCGCGCACGTGCGCGAGCGGACGCGGGCCGTACGGGGCGCGCGCGGTGTCCCCGAGGTAGACCACCGCCTCACCGGGCAGCTGGTCGAGGACCGCGCGCGCCACCGTCAGGCCGCCGACGCCGGAGTCGAAGATGCCGATGGGCGCGGCGGGGCCTGGGTGCACGACGGCAGGCTAGGCCGACCTCAGGCCGTGAGCACCATCCGGAAGCGCGGGCGGCCCGCCATCATCGCGTCGAAGGCGTCCTGCGCGTCCTCCAGGGGCGCCTCCTCCACCATGGGCTTCACCCCGGTCAGCGCGGCGAAGCGCAGCGCGTCCTCGGAGTCCTTCGAGGTGCCGGACGCGTGCCCGGCCACCGTGCGGCTGCCGAGGATGAGGTTGACGGCGTCCAGCGCCAGCGGCTGCTCCGGCACTCCGACCACCACGAGGCGCCCGCGCGGGCGCAGCCCGGCGGCGGTGCCGGCGATCGCCTCGGCGTCGGTGACGGTGGCGAGCACCGCCGCGGCGCCGCCCAGGCGCTGCAGCGCCCCGGCCACGCCGCCCTCGCCGGCGGCGGTGGAGTCGACGTAGTGGTGGGCGCCGAGGCGCTCGGCGAACTCGCCCTTCTCGGCGCCGCGGGCCACCGCGACCACCTCGAAGCCCATCTTGGCGGCGAACTGCACGCCCAGGTGGCCGAGCCCGCCGAGCCCGATGACGGCCACGAGGTCGCCCGCGAGCGCCCCGGAGGTGCGCAGGCCGTGGAAGGTGGTGACCCCGGCGCACATGAGCGGCGCGGCCTCGGCGTCGGTGAGGCCGTCGGGCACCGCGGCGAGGGCGTCGGCGGGAGCCAGCACGTGGTCGGCGTAGCCGCCGTCGAAGGACAGGCCGGTCACCCGCCCCTCGACGCAGGAGATGAGGTCACCGCGGCGGCAGGGGTCGCAGCGGTAGCAGGCGCCGCCGAACCAGCCGATGCCCACGCGCTGGCCGACCTGCCACTGCGGCACGTCCTCACCGACCGCCTCGACCCGCCCGGCGACCTCGTGGCCGGGCACGCGGGGGAAGCCGCCCATGCCGCCCACCGCCATGGCGTCGCTGTGGCAGACGCCGCACGCCGCGACGCGCACCAGCACCTGCCCCCGCCCGGGAGTGGGCGCCTCCCGCTCCACCAGCTGGAGGCCGGAGTCCTGACCGCTGACCTGGATCGCTCGCACGCGACCGTTCTACTCGCTCGCGGCGGTGTCGGCGCGCCGAGCCGGACGGGGCAGGACGACGACGCAGACGGGTCCCGTCAGCGCCCGGCGCGGCCGCCGCGCGCGGTCAGCGCCGCCACCAGCGACTCCTGCAGCCAGGTGAGGAAGTCGTACACCGACGCCATCCACACGCGCGGGTCCTCCGGGGTCCGCGCGGCGGCCTCGGCGAGCACCAGCTCGGCGTCGTCGTCGGTGCGCAGGCCCAGCCGCTCGGCCAGCACCAGGCGGACGTCGGTGAGCGAGACGAGCCAGGCGTGCGCCTCCTCGGGGTCGAGCACGAGGGCGCCCTCCCGCTCGAGGGTGGTGCGCACCCGCGCGAGGGACTCACGCTTGCGGGCCCGCAGGCCCTTCTCGGTGAGGCGGCGGAACTCCCGGGCGGCGTCGGGGTCGTCCGTGGCGCCCTGCGGCAGCAGGCGCGCCACCGCGGGGTCCGCCGGCGGCGTGGTGGGCCCGCCGGTGCCCGCGAGCGCCTCGAGGGGGTCATCGACGGGGGCGGACCCGTCGTCGAGGAGCTCGGCGACCTCGCCCATGAGCCCGGCCAGGAGGGCGCGCTCGTCGTCGTCGAGGGTCGCGCTGACCCCGCGGCGGGTGCTCTCGAAGCGGCGTGCCACGTCTCAGGAGTCCTTCGCGAAGGTGGCCCACAGCCCGTAGGCGTGCATGGCCTCGGTGTCGCGCTCCATCTCCTCGCGGGTGCCGCTGGAGACGACGGCGCGGCCGGCCTCGTGGACGTCGCGCATGAGCTTCTCGGCCTTCTCCTTGGGGTGGCCGAAGTACGTCTGGAAGACGTAGGTCACGTACGACATGAGGTTGACGGGGTCGTTCCACACGATGGTGACCCAGGGCTTGGCCAGCTCGCCGTCGGGCGCCTCGACGCGCTCCTCGGCCTCGGCGGGGGCGACGCTCGCGACGAACGCCCCGTGTGCCGCGAGTGCCGGCACTGGCAGTAGACGGATCATCACCGTGCGTCCGTCCGGTGGGTGCTCACGCGCCCCCATCCTACGGTGAGCCCGTGGAGACGACCCCGCCCAGCACCCTCGCCAGCGCTCTGCACGGCGCTCTGCCCGGCGCTCTGCCCAGCACGGCGCTGCTCACCGACGCGTACGAGCTGACCATGCTGGAGTCCGCGCTGCGCAGCGGTGCCGCGCAGCGGCACTGCACCTTCGAGGTGTTCGCCCGGCGCCTGCCCGACGGCCGCCGCTACGGCGTGGTGGCGGGCACCGCCCGCGTGCTCGACGCGCTGGAGCGGTTCCGGTTCGACGAGCCGGTGCTGGACGCGCTGCGCGCCGCCGGCCGCCTCTCCCCCGAGACCCTCGAGCACCTGGCCGGCTGGCGCTTCACCGGCGACGTGGACGGCTACGCCGAGGGCGAGGTGTACTTCCCCGGCTCGCCGGTGCTGACGGTGACGGGCACCTTCGAGGAGGCGGTGGTGCTGGAGACGCTGGTGCTGGCCGTCCTCAACCACGACTCCGCCGTCGCCTCCGCCGCCGCGCGCATGGCGGTCTCGGCCGGGGACCGCCCGATCATCGAGATGGGCAGTCGCCGCACCCACGAGGAGGCCGCGGTGGCCTCCGCGCGCGCCGCCTACCTGGCCGGCTTCGCCTCCACCTCCAACCTCGAGGCGGGCCGCCGCTACGGGGTGCCCACGTCGGGCACGTCCGCGCACGCGTTCACGCTGCTGCACGACTCCGAGGAGGCGGCGTTCCGCGCGCAGGTCGCGGCCCTGGGCACCGGCACCACGCTGCTGGTGGACACCTACGACATCCGCGCCGGCGTCGAGACCGCGGTGCGGGTGGCGGGACCGGAGCTGGGCGCGGTGCGCATCGACTCCGGCGACCTGGCCGTGCTCGCCGTCCAGGTGCGCCAGCAGCTCGACTCCCTGGGCGCCACGGGCACGCGCATCGTGCTGTCGGGAGACCTCGACGAGTTCGGCATCGCCGCGCTGCGCGCCGCTCCCGTCGACGCCTACGGCGTGGGCACCTCGGTGGTGCAGGGCTCGGGCTCCCCCACGGCCGGGATGGTCTACAAGCTGGTGGAGGTCGACGGGCGCCCGGTGGCCAAGCGCTCGGAGTCGAAGGCGAGCCACGGCGGCCGCAAGTGGGCCGTGCGCCGCCACCGCAGCTCGGGCACCGCCACCGAGGAGGTCGTCAGCGCCGGCGGTCCGCCGCCGGCGGAGCCCGGTGACCGCCCGTTGCAGGTGCCGCTGGTGCGCGCCGGCGAGCGCGTGGGGGCGCCGTCCAGCGGTGACGGGCTCAGCGCCGCCCGCGAGCACCTGGGCGAGGTGCTGGTCAGCCTGCCGTGGGAGGGACTGGCCCTGTCCAAGGGAGACCCGGCGGTGCCGACCCGCGTGCTGCCGCCGGTCTGACCCTCACCGGACCAGGAGGCCGCCCGCCGACGACGTCGGTGGCGGCGGTGGCGGCGCGGCGGCGGGTCAGTGGGCTGCGCCGCCGCGCCCGAGCGGCTCGGACTGGGGCAGGCCGGCCTGCACGCGGGCGACCCGCTCCTCCTGCCGGCGCTTGGCGGCGATGCGCGCCGAGGCCACCAGGCCGATCGCGATGAGCACGATGCCCGTGAACTTGGCGATGTTGTGCGCCGTCGAGACCTCGCCGTTGAGCAGGCCGAGGAACACCAGCACCGAACCGACACCCATGAGCGAGTAAGCGATGGCCACGGGCTGATCCTGCCAGGTGCGCCCGGCTCAGCGCTCGCGCGCCCCGCGGACGCGACGTCAGCCGACGTCGAGCGCCAGCAGGTCCTCCTCGGTCTCGCGGCGCACCAGCAGGCGGCTCTCGCCGTCCTTCACGGCCACCACCGGCGGGCGGGGCACGTGGTTGTACTGGCTGGCCATGCTGTGGCAGTACGCGCCGGTGGCGGGCACCACGAGCAGGTCCCCCGCGGTGAGGTCCTCGGGCAGGAACTCGTCCTTGACCACCACGTCACCGCTCTCGCAGTGCTTGCCGACCACGCGGCTCAGCACGGGCCGCTCCCCGGAGCGGCGGCCGCCGAGCGTGGCGGAGTAGTCGGCGTCGTAGAGGGCGGTGCGGATGTTGTCGCTCATCCCGCCGTCCACGGCCACGTAGCGCCGGTGGAGGTCAGTCCCAGCAGAGCCCAGGGCGACGTCCTTCACGTTCCCGACGCGGTACAGCGTCACGCCGGCCGGGCCGGCGATCGCGCGGCCGGGCTCCACGGAGACCTTGGGCACGGCCACGCCGAGCTGCGCGCACGCGGCGGTGACCACCTCGGCCAAGCCGCGCGCCAGGTCCGCGGGGCTCAGCGGCGCGTCCTGGGTGGTGTAGGCGATGCCGAAGCCGCCGCCCAGGTCGATCTCGGGCAGCTCCACGCCGTGCTCGGCGAGCACCTGGGCGTGCAGGCCCAGCAGGCGGCGCGCGGCCACCTCGAAGCCGGAGACGTCGAAGATCTGGCTGCCGATGTGGCTGTGCAGCCCGCGCAGCTCCAGCTCGGGGCGGGCGAGCACGCGGCGGACCGCCTCCGCGGCCTGGCCGGACGCCAGGGAGAGCCCGAACTTCTGGTCCTCGTGGGCGGTGGCGATGTAGTCGTGCGTGTGGGCCTCGACGCCGACGGTGGTGCGGATGAGCACGCCCTGCCGCACGCCGGCCTCGCGGGCGGCGTCAGCGGTCCTGTCGATGTCGTGGAAGCCGTCGACGACGACCTTCCCCACGCCCGCCCGCACGGCGCGGGTGATCTCGGCGTCGGACTTGTTGTTGCCGTGCAGCAGCACGTGCGCCGGGTCGGTGCCCCCGCGCAGCGCCACCGCCAGCTCCCCGCCCGTGCACGCGTCGTAGCGCAGTCCGTCCTCGGCGAGCCAGCGCGCCACCGCGGTGCACGTGAAGGCCTTCGCGGCGTAGTAGACGTCGGCGCCGCCGCACGCGTCGGCGAACGCCTCGGCGAAGGCGTCGCGGAACGCGGTGGCGCGGGCGCGGAAGTCCGCCTCGTCCACCACGTAGGCGGGGGTGCCGTGCTGGGCGGCGAGCTCGGTGACCGGCACGCCACCGACGCTCACGACGCCGTCGGCGCCGCGCCGCGCGGTGCTCGGCCACAGGGCGGGCAGGAGGTCGTTCGGGTCGTCAGGCTCGCTCAGCCACCCCGGGCCGCCCAGCCCAGCGGCGTGCTGCGGCCCAGCCGGGTGCGCCCTCACATCCGCTCCGGGGCCGAGACGCCGAGCAGGGCGAGGCCGTTGGCCAGGACCGTGCGGGTGGCGTCGTTGAGCCACAGGCGGGTGCGGTGGACGTCGGTGACGGCCTCCTCGCCCATCGGCGTCACGCGGCGCTCGTCGTACCACTTGTGGTAGCTGCCGGCGAGGGCCTCCAGGTAGCGGGCCACCCGGTGCGGCTCGCGCAGCTCGGCCGCCTGCGCCACCACGCGGGGGAAGTCGCCGAGGGCCGCCAGCAGCGCGGACTCCGTGGCGTGGTCGAGCAGCGACGGGTCGAACCCGTCCTCGGTGCGCACGCCCAGGTCGCGGGCGTTGCGGCCCACCCCGGAGGTGCGGGCGTGGGCGTACTGCACGTAGAAGACGGGGTTGTCGTTGGTGCGCTTGACCAGCAGGTCGAGGTCGACGTCGATCTGGGAGTCGACGCTGGAGCGCACCAGGGCGTAGCGGGCGGCGTCCACGCCGACCGCCTCGACGAGGTCCTCCATGGTCACCACGGTGCCGGCGCGCTTGCTCATGCGGACCGGCACGCCGTCGCGCACGAGGTTGACCATCTGGCCGATGAGCACCTCGACCACGTCGGGGTCGTCGCCGAAGGCCGCGGCGGCGGCCTTGAGGCGGGCCACGTAGCCGTGGTGGTCGGCACCGAGCAGGTAGATGCACAGGTCGAAGCCGCGGGCGCGCTTGTCGCGCAGGTAGGCCAGGTCACCGGCCACGTAGGCGGGGTTGCCGTCGGACTTGATGACCACGCGGTCCTTGTCGTCGCCGAACTCCGTGGAGCGCAGCCACCAGGCGCCGTCATCCTCGAAGAGCCGGCCGGAGTCCTTCAGCTGCTGCACCACGGTGCCCACGGCACCGGAGGTGTGGAGCGAGTCCTCGTGGAAGTAGACGTCGAAGTCGACCCGGAAGTCGTGGAGGCTGCGCTTGACCTCGTCGAACATCAGCGCCACGCCACGGGCGCGGAAGGCCTCCAGCGCCTCCGCCTCGGGCAGGGTGCTCGGGTCCGGCTCACCGGCGGCGAGCGCGTCGCGGACGATCGTGGAGGCGATCTCCTCGATGTAGTCGCCCCCGTAGCCGTCCTCGGGGGCCTCCTGGCCGAGCGCGCGCGCCAGCAGCGACCGGGCGAACCTGTCGATCTGGGCGCCGTGGTCGTTGAAGTAGTACTCGCGGGTGACGTCGGCGCCGACGGCCTCCAGCACGCGGGCCAGGGAGTCTCCGACGGCGGCCCAGCGGGTGCCGCCCAGGTGCACCGGGCCGGTGGGGTTGGCGGAGACGAACTCGAGGTTGACCTTCCGCCCGACCAGGCCGTCGGTGCGGCCGAACGCGGAGCCCGCCTCCACGACGGTGCGGGCGAGCTCACCGGCCGCGGCGGCGTCGAGGACGACGTTGAGGAAGCCCGGGCCGGCCACGTCCACGCTCTTCACCCCGGCGACGCCGGACAGGCGGGCGGCCAGCACCTCGGCCACCGTCCGCGGGGGCACGCCGGCGGGCTTGGACAGCTGCAGCGCCACGGAGGTGGCCCAGTCGCCGTGGTCGCGGTTGCGCGGCCGCTCCACCTTGACGGCCTGCGGGACGGCGCCCGCCGGGAGGCTCAGCTCACCGGCGTCGACGGCGGCGGTGAGGCAGGCGCGGATGGCTGCCGACAGCTCCTCGGGGGTCACTCCCCCAGGCTACTGGCGGGAGGCGGCGGCCCCGGCCGGGCTGGCGCTGCGCGGCGGCCTGCCGGCGGCGGCGAGGTCCTCGACCACCTCCACGAGGGCGGTGGGCTCGAAGGGCTTGGCCACCAGCGCGTCCACGCCCACCTGGACCGCCCGCGCGCGCTGGTGCGCCTGCACGCTGGCCGTAACCATGACCACGGGGATGTCGGCCAGGGCGGGGTCGCGGCGGATCTCCGCGACGGCGCTCCACCCGTCCCGCGGCTCCATGACGGCGTCCATGGTCACCACGTCCGGGCGCGGCGCGTCGAGGTCGCGCAGCCGCGCCAGGCACTCCTCGCCGTCCGCGGCCTCGTCCACCTCGTGGCCCTCGAGCTCGAGGTTGAGGCGGATGAGCATGCGGATCTGCGCGGTGTCGTCGACGACCAGCACCAGAGCCACGGGACCAGGGTAGGAGCGCAGCCCGGACGTCGCCCGGTGGCCGGCTGGGGGGCCGCTGTGCGGGCGCCCCAGCCGGCCGGCCCCTCACCAGGCGACCGACAGGTACTGGGTCTCGAGGAACTCCTCCACGCCGGCTCGCGCCCCTTCGCGGCCCAGGCCGGACTGCTTCATCCCGCCGAACGGCGCCGAGGGGTCCGAGACCAGGCCGCGGTTGACGCCGACCATGCCGGCCTCGACCTCCTCGGCCAGGTGCAGCGCATCGCCGAGGGGCCCGAAGACGTAGGCCGCCAGCCCCATCTCGGTGCCGTTGACGCGCGCCAGCAGCTCGCTCCACCCGGTGCCCGCGCCCCAGGAGTCGTCGAAGACGACGACGGGCGCCACCGGTCCGAACAGCTCCTCGTCCAGCACGTCGGCGTCCGCGGGCACGTCCACCAGCAGCACCGGGGCCAGGAAGTGCCCCCGCAGGCCCTCGGGGACGACGGCGCGCGCCGCCGCGCGCGCCCCCTGCGCGAGCGCGCCGTCCACCAGGGCCGCCAGACCCGCCCGCTCCCGCTCGGAGATCATCGGTCCCACCTGCGCGCCGGTGCTCGCCGGCCCGACCGTGAGCGCCTCCACGGCGGCGGCGAACCGGGCCGTGAACTCCGCAGCGACGGAGGCGTGCACGTAGAAGCGGTTGGCCGCGGTGCAGGCCTGGCCACCGCCGCGGAACTTGGCGGTCATGGCCCCGGCCACGGCTGCCTCGACGTCGGCGCCGGGCAGCACGACGAACGGGGCGTTCCCGCCCAGCTCCATCGAGGTGGTCAGCACGCGGTCAGCGGCCTGGCGCAGCAGCAGGCGCCCCACCCCGGTGGAGCCGGTGAAGGAGACCTTGCGCACGCGCTCGTCCGCCAGCCAGGTGGAGACCACGGCGCCGGCGTCCGTGGTGGGCACGAGGTTGACCACGCCGTCGGGCACGCCGGCCTCGGCGAGCAGGCGCACCACGGCCACGGCCGTCAGGGGCGTCTGCGCCGCGGGTTTGAGGACCACCGTGCAGCCCGCCGCCAGCGCCGGGGCGATCTTGCGGGCGGCCATGGCGGCGGGGAAGTTCCACGGCGTCACCAGGGCCGCCACGCCCACGGGCCGGTGGGTGACCACGGTGCGGGTGCCGCCGGCCGGGGAGCTGCCGAAGTCCCCGTGGGGGCGCACGGCCTCCTCGGCGTACCAGCGGAAGAACTCCGCGGAGTAGAGGACCTCCCCTCGGGCGTCGGCCAGGGACTTGCCGTTCTCGGCGCTGACCAGCGCGGCCAGGCGGTCGGCGTCGCGGACGAGCAGCTCGAAGGCGCGCCGCAGCACCTCGGCGCGCTCGCGCGGCGGGGTGCGCCGCCAGCCCTCGAAGGCCGCGGCAGCGGCGTCGACGGCGGCGGTGGCGTCGGCCGCGGTGCCGTCGGCGACGTGCGCGAGCACCTCCAGGGTGGCCGGGTCCTCCACGGCGAAGGTCCCCCCGCCGGGCAGGGCGCGGCCGCCGACGACCACGGCGCGGGCCGGGTCGAGCTCGGCGAGCAGCAGCGCCAGGTCGGTGGAGCCGGCAGCGGGTGCGGTGGTGGTCACGGGTAGAGCCCCCTCTGGGTGTGCGCCTGCGCGACGCGCTGGACGGCGAGGCTGGTGGCGGCGGCGCGCAGGTCCACGCCGTGCCGCTGGGACTGGGCGAGCACCTGCTGCCAGGCGGAGGTCATGCGGTCGGCCAGGCGGGCCTCCACCTCGGCCTCCGACCACCAGTACGCCTGGTTGGCCTGCACCCACTCGAAGTAGCTGACGATCACACCGCCGGCGTTGGCCAGGATGTCCGGCACCACGAGCACCCCGCGCCGGGCGAGGGACGCGTCAGCGGCCGCCGTGGTGGGCCCGTTGGCGCCCTCGACCACCAGCCGGGCCCGCACCCCGTCGGCGTTGCCCTCGTGGAGCACGCCCTCGACGGCGGCGGGCACGAGCAGGTCGACGTCGGCGGTGAGCAGCTCCTCACCGGGCAGCGGAACACCGCCCCAGAACCCCACCACCGAGCCGGTGGCGTCCGCGTGCGACTCGAGGGCCGCGACGTCCAGCCCCGCTCCCGCGTCCGACGGCGGCGCCTCGACGGCGCCGTACTGGTCGCTGACAGCGCGCACCGCCACGCCGGCCTCGGCCAGGAAGCGCGCGGTGCCGCGCCCGACCTTGCCGAAGCCCTGCACTGCGGCGGTGGAGCCTTGGGGGTCGAGGCCGAGGTGGCGCAGGGCGGCCAGCGCCACGTGGACGACGCCGCGGGAGGTGGCAGAGGCCCTTCCCCTGGACCCGCCGAGCGAGATCGGCTTGCCGGTCACCACGCCCAGCACGGTGTGGCCCGCGCCGACGGAGTAGGTGTCCATCATCCAGGCCATCGTCTGCTCGTCGGTGCCGACGTCGGGGGCGGGGATGTCCTGCGTCGGGCCGATGAGCGGGGAGATCTCGCTGGTGAACCGGCGGGTGACGCGCTCGAGCTCCGCGGCGGAGTACTGGCGCGGGTCGATGCAAACGCCGCCCTTGGCCCCGCCGTAGGGGACGTCGAGCAGGGCGCACTTCCACGTCATCCACATCGCCAGGGCGCGCACCTCGTCGAGGTCCACGCGCGGGCTGAAGCGGACGCCGCCCTTGCCCGGCCCGCGGGAGTAGTTGTGCTGCACGCGGTGACCGGTGAGCACCTCCACGGTGCCGTCGTCGCGGCGCAGCGGGATGCTGACGCTCACCTCGCGGCGCGGCACCGACAGCAGGTCGTAGGTGCCGCGGTCGTAGCCGAGCAGCTCCACGGCCGCGGCCAGCTGCGCGCGGGCGTCGGCCAGGGTGGCCGCGCCCCCCGTCAGCGCAGCGGGCTGCTGCGCCCCGGCCGCACACCGGTCGGCGACGGCGGTCACCGGGCGCCCGTCGTCGTCGCCGTCGCCGTCGCCGTCGTCGTCGCCGTCGCCGCGAAGGCGGCGTCGAGGACGTCGAAGGCGTCGTGCAGGAGCTCGTCGCTGGTGCTCAGCGGCGGCAGGAAGCGCAGCACGTTCCCGTGGGTGCCGCAGGTCAGCACGATGACGCCCTGGGCCTTGGCGGCGCCGGCCACCGCCGCGGCCAGCGCCGGGTCGGGGGTGAGGCCGTCGGCCCCGACCAGCTCCACCGCGAGCATCGCGCCGCGCCCGCGGACGTCGCCGACGCGGCTGTCGCGGGCGGCCAGCGCGTGCAGGCGGCCCTTGACCAGCGCCTCCACGTCGCGGGCGCGCTGCAGCAGCCCGTCGCGCTCGACGGCGTCCAGGGCCGCCAGCGCGGCGGCGCAGGCGACGGGGTTGCCGCCGTAGGTGCCGCCGAGGCCGCCGGTGTGCACGGCGTCGACCAGCTCCGCACGGCCGGTGACGGCCGACAGCGGCATCCCGCCGGCCACGCCCTTGGCCACCACCACGAGGTCGGGGACCACGCCCTCGGCCTCGCAGGCGAACCAATCACCGGTGCGACCGACACCGGTCTGCACCTCGTCGGCCACGAACAGCGCGCCGTTCTCGCGGCACCAGGCGGCCAGCGCGGGCAGGAAGCCGGGGGCGGGCTCGATGAAGCCGCCCTCGCCCTGGACGGGCTCGATGACGACGCAGGCGACCTGGTCCGCCCCGACCTGCTTCTCCACCACGTCGATGGCGCGGCGGGCGGCCTCGGCGCCGGACAGGCCGCCGTCGCGGAAGGGGTAGCTCAGCGGGGCGCGGTAGACCTCACCCGCGAACGGCCCGAAGCCGGACTTGTACGGCATCGCCTTGGCGGTCATGGCCATCGTGAGGTTGGTGCGGCCGTGGTAGGCGTGGTCGAAGACGACGACCGCGTCGCGCCCGGTGGCGTGGCGGGCGATCTTCACGGCGTTCTCGACGGCCTCGGCGCCGGAGTTGAACAGCGCCGTCTTCTTCGCGTGGTCACCGGGGGTGACCTCGTTGAGCTTCTCGGCCACGGCCACGTACGGCTCGTACGGGGTGACCATGAAGCAGGTGTGGGTGAAGGCCGCCACCTGCTCCTGGACGGCGGCCACCACGGCCGGGTGGCTCGCACCGACGGTGGTGACGGCGATACCGGAGCCCAGGTCGATGAAGCGGTTGCCGTCGACGTCCTCGACGATCCCGCCGCCGGCGCGCGCGGCGAAGACGGGCACGGTGGTGCCGACGCCGCCGGCGACGGCGGAGGTCTTGCGGGCCATGAGCTCGCGCGAGCGGGGGCCGGGCAGCTCGGTGGCCAGGTGGCGCGACTGCGGCAGCTCGCCCGGCTGGGCGGCGGTGGTCAGGGAGGTGCGGTCGGCCAGCTGGGTCACGGGGCTCTCCTCGTCGACGTCGGTCGAGGTCCGTCGCATCACGGAGGGGACGGGCGCCGAGCGGGGCGCTCGGCGTGCTGCGGCCAGCGTGGAGCCGCGTCGCTCATGCCGTCCAATGCCGATCTCGCCGCTCGCCCATGCCCACGGGGCATGCGAGTGGGGTGGTGGCACCGGCCTGGACGCGGTACCCCGCCCTCTGGCAGAACAGCGGGCGTGGAGCTGCGCACCCTGGGGTACTTCGTCGCCACCGCGGACGCGGGGACGGTCAGCGCCGCCGCCGAGCGCGTGCACGTCACCCAGCCGTCGCTGTCCCGCCAGCTGCGCGCCCTCGAGCGGGAGCTGGGGGTCGACCTCTTCGAGCGCGGGCAGCGCCGCCTGGAGCTGTCCCCCGCCGGGCGCGCCCTCCTCCCCCGCGCCCGGGCGCTGCTCGACGACGCCGAGGCCCTGCGTCGTGCCGCGCGCGTCCACGCGCGCGGCGCGCTGGAGCGGGTGACGGTCGCGGCGCCCGCCACCACGCTCACCGACGTCGTCTCACCGTTCCTCACCACGCTCGCCCCGGAGGACCCGGTGCCCTCGGTGCACGAGACCGACGGCGCGTCCGCCCAGGAGGCGCTGCGCGCCGGGGCGGACCTCGTCATCGTGGCCGGGCGCCCGCCGCAGCCGCTCGCCTCGCGCGCGCTGCCGCCGCTGCCCGTCTGGGCCTACCTCCCCGCCGACCACCCCTGGGCGGGGCGGGAGTGCGTGGACCTGGCGGCGCTGGCCGAGCAGCCGCTCGTCGTCCTGCCCGCCCCCCACCCGGCCCGGCGCGTGCTGGACGCCGCGCTCACCACGGCCGGGCTCGACGCGCCGCGGCTGCTGGAGGCGAGCAACGGCACGGTGGCGCAGGCGCTGTGCGCCGCGGGACGCGGGGTGGCGGTGGTCTCCGACGACCCGCGCTTCGGGCTGGCGCGGGTGGCCGTCTGGCTCGACGGCGGCAGTGACGCCCACGGTGACGCCGATGGGGACGCCGATGGGGACGCCGATGGGGACGACGACGTGCTGCGCGTGCGGCTGCACTGCGCCTGGGACCCGCGCCACCCGGCCGCGGATGTGCTGGCGGAGCTGGCCGGACGCATCGGCGACTTCGTCGTCGCCCGCTACCCCTCGTGATCATGGGCGTCGTGCACACACCCCGCCGTGATCATGGGCGTCGTGCGCAGCAGGTGCGCACGACGCCCATGATCACGGACGGTGGGTGGGTCAGCCGGCGACGCGGATGAGCTTCTTGTTGACGAACTCGTCAGCGGCCAGCGTGCCCATCTCCCGGGACGTGCCGCTGCGCTTCACGCCGCCGAACGGCAGCTCGGGACCGTCGGCGAGCACGCAGTTCACGAACACCATGCCCGCCTCGATCTTGTCGGCCACCCGCTCGGCCTGCGCTGCGTCGGTGGTGAAGACGTAGGAGCCCAGGCCGTAGGCGGTGTCGTTGGCGAGCTCCACGGCGTCGTCCTCGTCGGCGACGCGGTACACCACGGCCACCGGGCCGAAGAGCTCCTCGGAGTAGGCGGGGTTGCCGGGCACCACGTCGGTGAGCACGGTCGGGGCGTAGAAGGCGCCGTCACGGGTGCCGCCGGTGACCAGGGTCGCCCCGGCCGCCACGGCGCGGTCCACCTGGTCGGCCAGGCGCTCGGCGGCCGCCAGCGAGCTCAGCGGGCCCAGGTCGGTGCCGTCGGCGAACGGGTCCCCCGTGGTCGCCGCGGCCATCTTCGCGGTGAGCTTCTCGACGAACGGCTCGTAGAGGTCGTCCACCACGATGAACCGCTTGGCGGCGTTGCAGGACTGGCCGGTGTTGTCCAGGCGCGCGGCCACCGCGGACTCCACCACGGAGTCGAGGTCGTCGGTGGACAGCAGCACGAACGGGTCGGAGCCGCCCAGCTCGAGGGCGACCTTCTTGAGGTGGCGCCCGGCGATCTCGGCCACGGCAGCGCCGGCGCGCTCGGAGCCGGTCAGCGAGACCCCGGCGACGCGCGGGTCGCCGATGACCGCGGCGGCCTGGTCGTTGGACAGGCGCACGTTGACGTAGGCGCCGTGCGGGACGCCGAGCTCGGCCCCGGCGTCGTCGAAGGCCTTCTGGATCAGCTCGGCCGAGACCGGGCACTGCGGGGCGTGCTTGAGGAGGATCGTGTTGCCCACCACGAGGTTCGGGCCGGCGAACCGGGCGACCTGGTAGTAGGGGAAGTTCCACGGCATGATCCCGAGCAGCGGGCCCAGCGAGGCGCGGCGCACCACGGCGGTGCCCTCACCGGACAGCAGGTCGATGGGCTGGTCGGCGGTGAGCTGCTCGGCGCGGTCGGCGTAGTACTCGTAGATGTCCGCGGCGAAGTCGACCTCGCCGAGCGCGGCCTCCTTGGGCTTGCCCATCTCGCGCACGATCGCGTCGGCGAGCTCCTCGCGGCGCTCCCGGTGCAGCGCGGCGACGCGGCGCACCAGCTCGCCGCGCTGAGCGGCGGTGGCCGAGCGCGACCAGCCGCGGTGCGCGTCGGTGGCGGCGGCGATGGCCGCCTCGACCTCGGCGTCGGTGGCGGTCGGGTAGGAGTCCAGCTCCTCGCCGGTGGCGGGGTTGACGACCCGGTACTCGCTGGCGGTGCTCATGCGTGCTCCCTGTCGGTTCGGTCTGGGCTGAGGTCTGGGCTGAGGGGTGAGCGGAGGTCCGCGGTGCTGTCGCTGCGGCGCAGCGTCTCAGAGCGGAAGAAGGCGGGTGACACCAGGCGCTGCGCGACCATGAGGACGGCGCCCGCGCCGATCACGCCGACCCCCAGGACGAAGACGAGCCCCACCCCGCCGACGGAGGAGCCGCTGCCGTAGTCGGGATCGGTGCTGTCCACCAGGGTGGTCACGAACAGCGCGGCCAGCACGACGCCGCCGACCAGCGGGCAGACCAGCGTCAGCAGCGCCGACCGCACCGAGGTCCACCACTGCCGCCGGAAGTACCAGACGCAGGCGAAGGCCGTGGTGCCGTAGTAGAAGCAGATCATCATGCCCAGCGCGGTGATGGTGTCCCACAGGACGTTCTCGCTGACCACCCGCATCACGGCGTAGAAGGCGGAGGCGACCACCGCGGCGGCCACCGTCGCGTTGCCGGGTGTGAAGAAGCGCGGGTGGACGCGCGCGAACCACGCCGGCAGCGCGCCGTAGTGGCCCATCGCGAGCAGCGTGCGGGCCGGTGAGACGAACGTCGACTGCAGCGAGGACGCCGAGCTGGTGAGCACCGCCAGCGACACCAGCGCCGCCAGCGGCCCGAGCACCGGACCGGCGAGGGCGAAGAAGGCGTTGTCCTGGATCTCGGGGTTGCCCAGGCCGTGCCCGCTCTCCCCGGTGCCGGCGAACGCCAGCAGCGAGACCGCCAGCAGCAGGTACACGCTGAGGATGACCACCACGGTCGCCGTGGCGGCCCGGCCCGGCGTGCGGTCGGGGTCCTTCGTCTCCTCGTTCATGGTCAGGGTGACGTCCCAGCCCCAGAAGATGAAGATCGACAGGGACAGCCCCGCGGCGAGCGCGGCGGTGCTCGGCACGGCGGTGGGGTCGAACCACTCCGGCGACGGCGTCGCGCTGCCCGCCTCGCCGGTGGTCGCCCGGTAGAGCGCCACGCCCGCGAACAGCACCAGCACGAGCAGCTGGAACCCCACCAGGGCGTACTGCACCCGCTGCGTGGTCTGCATGTCGCGGTAGGCGACCGCGGTCGCCGCGGCCATGAACGCCAGGCAGACCAGCACGTTGACGACGGCGTTCGAGGCGAGGTCGGCCAGCCCCGCGTTCCCGGTGAGCTGCGCGAGCAGCAGGAAGAGGAAGTCCACGGCGATGCCGGCGAGGTTGGACAGCACCAGCACGGTCGCGGCCACCAGGCCCCAGCCCGCCATCCACCCGACCCACGGCCCGAAGGCCCGGGTGGCCCAGGTGAAGGTGGTGCCGGAGTCGGGCATCGCGCGGTTCAGCTCGCGGTACCCCAGCGCCACCAGCAGCATCGGCACGAAGCCCACGAGCACGAGCGCCGGGACCTGGTACCCGACCTCGGAGACGGTCGGGCCGAGGGCCGCGGTCATCGTGTAGGCGGGCGCGATGCACGACAGCCCGATGACCACCGCGCCGACCAGGCCGACGGTCCCGGCGCCCAGGCCCTTGCTGGACAGGTCTCCGGTGGGTCGCTCGGCCTGCTGGGCGCTCACGGACGGCCTCCCTGGGGGCGGGTGCGGGGGACGACGACGACGGGGACGGGCACCGCGCGCAGCAGCCTGGCGGCCGTGGCGCCCAGGAACAAGCGGTGGGGTGCGGCGAGCCGGCTGGAGCCGACCACCACCACCTCCCCCGGCAGCCAGTCCAGGTCGCGGACGGCATCGGCGACGTCGCGCCCGCGGACGAGGAGCGCGTCGTCGACGAGCCCGTCCGGCAGGGCCGCGCGGGCCTCCTCGAGCACGCTCCGCAGGTGCGCGTCGGCCGCGTCCGCGGCGACCACGCGGTCCAGGTGCCCGGGCAGGTCGAGCACCTGCAGCGACACCAGCCGCAGCGGGGCGCCCCCGGCCCGCGCCAGGGCGAGGGCCTCCTCGAGCAGCACGTCAGCGCCGGGACGCGTGCCGACGGCGACGGTGACGCGGCTCAGCGCGGGACCTCCGTCGTCGGCGGCTCCGTCGTCGGCTCCGTCGTCGGCTCCGTCGTCGTCCTCAGCGGTCACCGGGACGACGACGACCGGCAGGTCCGCGCTGTGCAGCAGCTCGCTGGCCGCCGTGCCGACGCCGATCCGGCCGAGCCCGCGCTCGGCGCCGGACCCCACCACCACCAGCGACGCGGCCAGCTCGCGCGCGGCCTCCAGCAGCCCCTCGGCCGCCGACTCCGCCCGGCGCACGTGGCGGCCGATCGGGACCTCCGGCGGCACCAGCGCGGCAGCCTCGTCCAGCCACGCGTCGGCGCTGGAGCGCAGCAGCGCCTCGTAGCCGGCATCCGGGGGCACCACGGCGCCGCGGCCGGTGTCGGGCAGCACCATGACGAGGTGCAGCTCGCCTCCGACGGCGCGGACCAGCCGGGCAGCCGCGCGGACGGCGGCGCGGCCGGCCTCCGTGGCGGTGCACCCGACCACGGTGCGGCGCACCGGCTCGCCCACGGGACTGCTGCTCATGGGGCTGCTCACCGGACTGCTCACCGGGAGGCGCCGACGGGAGCGGGCAGCTCGGCGGCGATCCGCTCGGCCACGAGGTGCCCCATGCGGATGGCCCCGTCGACGTGCTGGTACCCGAGGCCCGCCAGGTCCGAGCACGCGAAGCTGATCGGCCCGACCGGGGTGCGCAGGTCAGGGCCGTACCGGCGCAGCCCGCCGAGGTCGAAGCTGGCGGCGTAGGCGCCGCGCGTCCACTCCTCGGCGCCCCAGTCGCTCTCGTAGTAGACGACCGGGTGCTCGGCCCGCTCGCCGTAGTAGGCGGCCAGGGAGCCCAGGACCCGCTCGCGCCGCTCCTCGGCGGACAGGGCGAAGACCTCGTCGGCCCGGGCGTCGGAGACGAAGCCGACCAGGGTGCCGCGGGGGTCGCCGTGGTTGGTGTTGTCGTAGGCCTCGTGGCACAGCTGGTGCGGGCCGAAGGCCGTGCCCGACAGCCCGTCGGCCCGCCAGAACGGCGTCTCGTACACGGCGTGCACCTTGATGACGAAGCCCATCGACAGGTGCTGGTGCATCTGCTGCTGGCGGCGCGGCAGCGGCGGGTCGAAGGTGATCCGCGGCAGCAGCACGGGCGCCAGGGCCAGCACGGCCCGGCGGGCGCGCACGACCACGCCGTCCGCCTCCGCCACCACCCGAGCGCCGTCGTCGTCGCCGTCCTCACCGGCCGACCAGCGCAGGGTGCGGACGGGCCGGCCCAGCAGCACGTCGTCACCGAGCTGCTCGGCGAGGCGCAGCGGCACCTGCTGCAACCCGCCGACCACGCGGCGGTCGAGGATGAAGTCAGGGTCCACGAGGTTCGAGAAGCTGCCGGCGCTGGCGGCCATGAGCAGGGCCTGCAGCACGGAGAAGGCGTGCGCGGGCTTGGTGAGCATGGCGCCGGCCACGAACAGCGCCACCTGCACGCGGGCCTGCTCGTCCTCGGTCTGCTCGGCGAGCCACGCCTCGAAGCTCGTCGCGTCCAGGCGCTCGGCGTCGGGGTGCTCCCACGGCCGGTCCGGGTCGACCTGCGCCACGAGCGCGTCGAGCACCTCCGTGAGGCGGCTGACCTCGGCCTCCGTGCGCGGGTCGCACGGCAGCACCTCGCCGGTGTAGCGGGTGCGCGTGCCGTCGGCGTCCACGAAGACGGAGTCGCCCTCGCGGTAGCGCGCGTGGGTCTCCAGCCCCAGCTCCTCCAGGGTCGCCAGCAGCGCCGTCTGGTCCGGCGAGACCCACTGGCCGCCGATCTCCAGCACCGCCCCGTCGACGACGTCGGTGTGCAGGCGCCCGCCCACGCGGTCGCGCGCCTCCAGCACCACGACGCGCAGGCCCGCGCGGCGCAGGTCCGTCGCCGCGGTCAGACCGGCGGCACCTGCCCCCACGACGACGACGTCGACGTCGCGGACGGTGGTCTGGTCGCTGTGCTGCACGGTGTCCTCCGCGGGGTCGGCCGCGCGCCCGCTGCGAGCGCGCCGCGCGCCGGCGCTCGCGGGGCGTCCGGGACCGGGTCCGCGGGCACCGTGCTGACGACGCCGTCGCGCACTGCCCAGCAGCGTCGTGGAGGGCGGGGAGGCGCGTCCAATGCCTGCTGGCGGCCCGGGGGATGCCTGCGAGGCATGGGGCAGGGCGGCGACCAGGCAGACGACCAGGCAGACGACCGGGCGGACGACGCCCGAGCAGACGACGGAGGCCCGGCCTGACCTCGCGGTCTGACCGGGCCTCCTGCGGTGCCCCCGGCAGGATTCGAACCTGCGCCCCCGCCTCCGGAGGGCGGTGCTCTATCCCCTGAGCTACGGGGGCAGCTGCCGCACTGCTGCGGCCTGGAGAGGATACCAGCGCGGCTGCTCGCCGCTGACGGGGCTCACTCCCCGGCCACGAACTCCCAGTGCCAGGGCTCGTAGGGGCCGCCACCGCCGCGGCGGGCCCAGGACGGGTGGTCCCAGCCGTACTTCGGGGCGTTCTCGATGAGCCAGTCGTAGTGCTCGTCGCTGTTCTGGACGCCGTCGCCGAGGTCCACGGCCAGGCCCCAGCCGTGCTCGCTGGTGCCCGGGACCGCGGCCAGGCCCGGCTTCTTGCGGCGCACCGCCACCTGCGCCGCGTACGAGCGGTAGGAGTCGGTGATGACGATGTCCTTGCCGAAGTGGTCGTGGTAGGCGAGGTTGAGCTCCGCGAAGGCGACGGCCGCGTCGGAGCGCAGCTGGTGGCCGGGGCTCCACAGGTCGCACATCTGGTCGTCGTCGAGGCGCCCGTTCCGGCTGCCGTCGGTGTCGGGGCGGACGCCGCTGCACTGGCCGACCAGCCCCTGGATCGCGGCCCGGTGGTCCGCGGCCGCCTGGTCCGCCGCGTCCTTCGCGGCCTGGAGGCGCTGGGCCTCCTGCTGCTGCTGGAGCGCCGCTGCGTCGGCGGCCGCCTTCGCGGCGCTCGCGCGGTCGGAGGCGGCCTGCACCGCGGCGTCGCGCTCGGAGGCGCGGGACAGGGACAGGGCCTCCGAGGCGCGCCCGGCGACCACGTCGGCGGCCTCCGCGAGGCTGGCGGCCGCCGCGGCCCGCGCGGTGCTCGCCCCCGCGTCCACCGTGGTGCCGGTGGCGGTGTCGGCCTCGGCGCGCAGGTGCGTGCCGACCAGCGGCGCCACGAGGGTGGCCACCCCGAGGGCGCCCACCACGGCCGCGTGCGGCAGCGCGACCCGCACGCGGCGGGGCAGCCGGTGCGCTCCGCGGCCCCGGCGGGGGGCGAACGCCTCGGTGGCGGGCTCGGCGTCGGCGGCGAGCAGCGCGTCGGCCACGGCGGCGGCCACGGGGGCCGGGGCCAGCACCACCGGGGTGATCCCGATCGCGGGGGTCCACGGGGCGCTCCGGGGGTCCGCCGCCGGGGCCGCAGGGGCCTCGGGGACCTCGAGGACGTCGGGCTGCTGGCTCCACCGCGCCGGCGCCGGCGCGGGCACGGCGGGGGCGGCGGTCTCCGGCCGGTGGCGGGCCCAGCCGACGTCGGGCAGGAGCGGGTCGGTGCGCAGGTCGAGCGCCGCCGGCGCAGCGGGCACGGCCGGCCCGGCCGGCTCGGTGGACAGCGGGACGAACGGCTCGGCGAGGAGCGCCTCGAGCTGGGCCAGCACCTCGGTGTCCGAGCGGGTGGGCAGCTCGGGAGCGGCGGGCGCCCAGGCCGCCTCGGCCGCGAACGGGAGCCTCGGCTCGGGGGCGGTCGCTGCGAGGGGGGCGGCGGAGGCGGCGGCCTGCTCGCGCAGCGCGCGGCGGCTGCCGGGGCGAGCCGGCTCGGCGGCGCGCGGCTGG